>JAYSLK010000246.1:0-1535 GCA_043725585.1 Actinomycetota bacterium | reverse complement strand
GCCTGGACCACGTGGTCTGCGTGGTGTAGAAGCGGCGTGTTGATGTGGACCACGTCGATGGCGGGGTCGCGGAGTAACGCCTCGTAGTCGTCATAGCGGACGGCGATGCCGAAGTGGTCGCCGACCTCGTCGAGTTTGGACCGCGTCCGCTGACAGATCGCATACAGGTTCGCGTTGGGGTGGCGCTGGTAGATGGGAATGAACTCCGCCCCGAACTCAAGGCCGATGATGGCGACGTTCAGCGTGTGATCAGTCGTCAATCCAGATCCCTTCTGCATTTCGTTCTTCATGGACGTCAAGCCCTCTCGGCGTGCGCGCGGCTCATGCGGTGAGGGCGCCGTTGATCGCAGCGGGCGACAGTATGTGCTCGATCGCCATGACCGCGGCCCCATGGATCCCGGCGTCGTCGCCAAGCACGCTCCGCGCGATCCGCAGGTTGCGTGTCGCGAGTGGAAGGGACCGCTGGTACACCACCTCGCGTATGCCGGCGAACAGGTAATCCTCCGCGGCGGCCATGTCTCCGCCAATAACGACCGCGTCGGGGTTCCAGAAGTTGACGATTCCAGCGAGGACCTCACCGAGCAGACGGCCCGCCTGACGGATGAGCTGTATCGCCTGCAACTCTCCCGACCGGGCGAGCCGCACGACGTCACGGCTGTTGCGGGTCTCGAACCCGAGCTCCCTGAGCTGACGGGCCATCGCGCCCCCACCGGCGACCGACTCGAGGCAGCCGGGATTGCCGCACCGGCACATGTCATGGTCGTGCCCATATATCTGGATGTGGCCGATGTCCCCAGCGGCCCCGTCGGCGCCGCGATGGAGCCGACCGTTCGCGAATACTCCACAACCAATGCCCGTGCCGACCTTGACGTAGAGCAGGTGGCTTGCGCGGTCGCGCCACTCGCGGTAGTACTCGCCCAGCGCCATGATGTTGACGTCGTTGTCGACGAGCACCGCCGCGTCGAATCGGCCCGAGAGGTGTTCGGGCACCGAGTAGTCATGCCAGCCCGGCATAATCGGCGGGTTCTTCGCCCGCCCGGTCCGGTACTCGACCGGCCCCGGCAGCCCGGCGCCCACCGCTCGCACGTCGGCCGTGTCGCGCCCGCAGCGTTCGATGAGCTCGTCGAACCCGTCGGCCATCCAGTCGAGTACGACCTTTGGTCCCTCGGCGATGTCGATGTCGGCGGAGGTGGCGGCGAGCACGGTTCCGGACAGGTCGGTCACCGCGAGGCGGGTATGTGTGGCGCCGGCGTCCGCGGCGAGCACGAGCCCCGCCTCACGGTTGAGCGAGAGCGTGCCTGGCGGACGGCCGCCGGTGGAGGTGTCGCTCTGCCCCTCGGTGACGAGGTTCTCGGCGAGGAGCTCGTCGACCCGCTGTGTGATGGTCGAGCGCGCGAGTCCGGTCAGCTGGACGAGCGCGCTTCGCGTCGTCCCACGGCCCTCACGGATGAGCTGGAACACCTCGCCCGTTGACCCCATCCGTTCTCTTGGTTCCCGCTCAACCATTCCGACGTCTCCAACGCAGAAAAGACACA
>JAYSLK010000245.1:0-8482 GCA_043725585.1 Actinomycetota bacterium | reverse complement strand
TGTCTGCTGCCGAGGCCATCGCAGCTGCCTTGGCCGGGGCCGGGACGCAATGACCGGTTCGCCTTCGCACGGCCAGAGCGACGCCACCGTCGCTCTGCGGGTCGAGCGCACCCTCCGTGCCGTCGTGGCGGCCTGTGGCGTGCTCACCCTGATCGGCCTCGTGCTGTTGTGGCCCTCCGGTGATCGCGATGGGCGCGACCCTGCGATGCTCGATGCCGACCCCATCGCTGCACGCGTCCAGACAGCCTCGATCACACCCTGCTCCTACGACGAGACCATCGAGTGCTCCGTCGCCCAACTGAGCATCACCGAAGGGACGAACGCCGGCGAGGTCTTCACGTTCGAGGAGCCGACCTCGGGTGCGGGCAAACGCCTTGCCGCTGGCGACGACGTGCAGGTGCTGGCGACGCCCGCCGTCGACGGCACGACGAACTACTCGTTCTACGAATACGAGCGCACCACCCCGATGTTGCTCCTGGTGTTGCTGTTCGTCGTGGCGATCCTGGTGCTCGGTCGGTGGAAAGGGGCCGGCGCGCTCGCGGGCCTGGCGGTCAGCCTGGGAGTGATCGTCGTGTTCCTCCTGCCATCGCTCCTCGATGGCAACCAAGCGGTGCTGGTCGCTCTAGTCGCCGCATCGGTGATCGCCTTCATCGCGCTCTACCTCGCCCACGGCGTGAATGCGATGACCACCGTGGCGCTGCTGTCCACCTTTGCTGCGCTGGTCATCACCGGAGCGTTGTCGTGGTTGTTCGTTCGTCTGGCGAACTTCACCGGCTACACCGACGACAGCACGCAGATGCTCGATGCGCTGCAGGTGCCGATCGATCCTCGTGGCATCCTGCTCGCCGGCATCGTGATCGGTTCGCTCGGCGTGCTCGACGATGTCACCGTCACGCAGGTGTCGGCCGTGGCCGAGCTCCGCGCGGTCCAGCCCGATCTCTCGACGGTCGAGTTGTACCGCAGTGCGCTTCGCATCGGCCGCGACCACATCTCGTCGACCGTCAACACGCTGTTCCTCGCCTACGCGGGTGCGGCGCTTCCGCTGCTGCTGCTGTTCAGCGAGGCCGGGCAATCGGTTGGATCGATCGCCAACCGCGAACTCGTGGCCGTCGAGGTGGTGCGGTCGTTGGTCGGCTCGATCGGCCTCGTGTCGGCGGTGCCGATCTCGACGTGGTTGGCTGCACAGGTGTTGCGACCACCCGATGCACCCCACGATCACAGTCCATCGGGCTCGGCTGCCGGATGATCACGCTCGACGACGAGCTTCGGGCTCGCATGCACCGTCACCTCGCTGCACACTCGGTGCGCACGATCGCGCCCGACGATCGCAAGCGTGCGGCCGTTGCGATCGTGGTGGTCGACAGCCAGGCCGACGACCACGACGACCACGACGATCCGTACGAGGTCACGATCGCCGAGCTCGGCGTGATCCCGGGCGAGATTGCGGGTCTCGATGGCCGGATGCGGGGGGTGTCGGGTGGGGCTGCGTTCCTCCTGTGTCGACGAGCCTCGCGGATGAACAGGCACGGCGGGCAGTGGGCCCTGCCAGGCGGCCGAGTCGATCCCGGTGAAACGGCCACCGAGACAGCGCTGCGCGAACTCGACGAGGAGCTGGGCGTTCGCCTCGGCGAGGATGCTGTGCTGGGAGTCCTCGATGACTACGCCACCCGCTCGGGCTACGTGATGACACCGGTGGTGGTGTGGGGCGGATCGGGCCTCACGCTCAGACCGAACCCCGACGAAGTGGCGCGCGCGTACCGGATCGGTCTGCACGAACTGTGTCGCTCCGACTCTCCTCGCTTCGTGACCATCCCCGAGAGCGACCGTCCGGTGGTGCAAGTCCCCCTCGGTGGCGACCTCATCCACGCCCCGACGGGAGCGGTGCTGGTGCAGTTCCGATGGGTGGCCATCGACGGCCGACTCCACGAGCGCGTCGACGAGTTCGAACAACCCGTCTTCGCCTGGAAGTGAGCGAACCGGTCCGATGAGCGAACGTGATGTCATCGCGAACACCGAGCATCCGCCCACCCGTGCCTCGATCACCGGCGATCTCCGCTCCCTCGGCATCGTCTCGGGCGTCGAAACGTTCCACCGCGTTCCGGGCGTGCTCCGCAGCCACCATCCGATGGTGTCGCACCTCGCGTTCGGCCCGAAGGCCGCAGTGATCGTGCAGGATCATTCGCTGGCGGATGGCTTCGGCGAGCAGTCCCCACTCGCGAGGTTGCACGACCTCGATGCGACGGTGGTCCTGATCGGCGTGGGCCACGCGAACAACACAACCCTTCACCTTGCCGAGCACCGCTCCAGCTGGCCGGGGAAGCAGCACTCGACGCAAGGCGCCCCATTGCTGGTGGACGGGATCCGCACATGGGTCACGTTCGACGACCTCGACAGCGACACCGACGACTTCGAGGCGGTCGGCGCGGCCTTCGCCGCCGCGGGTGGCGTGCGATCTGGCCCGGTCGGCGCTGCCACGGCATCGGTGATGTCGCAACGGGCGATCGTGGCCTTCGCCACCGGGTGGTTCACGTCGCATCGGCCCGCCTCGCTGACGACGTCCTCCAAGGAAACGACCTGACTCGAGGCATCGACCTCCCGGACGTGATCAGCCGGGACCGCACTCCTCACGGAAGAACACCGCCAGGCGATCGTTCGCCTCGGTGATCTGGTCGTCGTCGAGCCCCGCGAGCACGTCGGCGTACTGAGCATCGGTGGCCAATGCCACGAAGTCGAAGTCGGCCGCCACGAACGCATCGATGAGCGCTTCGGTGGTGTCGCCCACCAGAACGGCGTCATCGGCGATCTGATCCGGCGCGGTCGCTCTCAGATCCTGGACGGCATCGCGAAAGCGCGAGAAGACATCGCGCATCTGTTCCACCGAGGCCTCCTCGCTGGATTCGAAGAGGGCATCGCCCTCCGCCTGCAACGCTTCGAAGTTCGCAACCGTTGTGCAGAAATCGACATCCCGAGCGCGATCACCCTGATCGTCCCCGCTGCAACCCATCAGGGTGGTGCCCGCCATGACCGCCGGCACGACCCAGGCCACGATTCGTCGCCTCCTCATCGTGCGCTCCTTCCCATGTGGATCGTCGGCCGGGATCATCAGTGCCGACCGGTGTGCCCGAAGCCGCCGCCTCGATCGGGGCCGTCCAGGGAGGTGACGACCTGCCAGGTGACCTCCTCCACTCGCTGCAGCACCAGTTGGGCAATCCGCTCACCGCGTGTGACATGGAAGTCCTCGGTGGGGTCGGTGTTCAGCAGGATCACCTTGATCTCGCCTCGGTATGCAGAGTCGATCAGACCCGGCGCATTTGCCACGCTGATGCCGTGCTTCAAGGCGAGCCCGCTCCGAGGAAGCACGAAGCCGGCCCAGCCGACAGGGATCGCAAGAGCAACGCCGGTGGCGACCAGCGCCCGGCCTCCTCCGGCCGGCACCCGGCTGTCCTCACGAGCGCGCAGGTCGAGGCCCGCATCGCCCGGATGGGCGTAGCCGGGGAGCGGGAGGTCGGGGTCGAGCTGGACGATCGGCAGAGACAACATCGCCCTGGGAGCCTACGCTCCGAGGCAATGCCGCCGTCTTCGACGCCCCCCTCCTCCTCCTCGGCAGCTTCTGCAGCGGCCACCCCTGCCGCGGCTGCGTCAGGGGCCTCCACCGGTCCGGATGCGGCGCGGGTCGATCGTCCGCCGAGCGTCGACGCGCTCGCCCGCTCGCTCGCTGGCACGGGTCTCCCCCATGCGATCTGCGTCGACATCGCGCGGGAAGCGATCGCCGCAGGCGATGTCGGCGGTGCCGCAGACCGAGCCCGGAGCTTCCGCCGCACCCTGCTGACACCGGTGGTCAACGCGACTGGCGTGTTGTTGCACACGAACCTCGGGCGCGCCCCGGTTGCGTTCTCTCAACCAGCTCGGGCCGTGAACGTTGAGTTCGACCTCGCGACGGGCGAGCGCGGATCTCGCCAGCGGGCCGTCGGCCAGCTGTACGCCCGACTGTGCGGCGCCGAGGCGGCGATGATCGTCAACAACAACGCGGCCGCAGTGCTGCTGGCCACGGCGGCCCTCGCTCACGGTCGACAGGTCCTGGTCAGCCGAGGTGAGAGCGTCGAGATCGGTGGCAGCTTCCGCGTGCCGGAGGTGATCGAGCAGTCCGGTGCGTTCCTGGTCGATGTCGGCACCACCAATCGCACCCGCCTCGCCGACTACCGACGGGCGCTCAGTCGCAAGCACGCAGACGTGGCCCTGGTGCTGAAGATCCACCCGAGCAACTACCGAGTGGAGGGTTTTGTGGAGGAGACCACGGTCGCCCAGCTCGCCACCCTCGACGTCCCCGTCGTCGCCGACATCGGCAGCGGACTCATCGACGCGACATGTCCGTGGCTCCACGGACCACCTCCGGCTTGGCTCGCCGGCGAACCGGCGGCAGTGCAGACGCTGGCGGATGGTGCATCGCTCGTCACGTTCAGCACCGACAAGCTGCTCGGCGGCCCTCAGGCCGGCATCATCGCCGGGCCTGCCGACCTCGTCGCTGCCTGTGGTCGCCACCCCCTGGCCCGGGCGCTGCGTCCGGGCGGGCTCACGCTCGCCGCCCTCCAGGCGACAGCGCTGTCGTATCTCCACAGGCGTGCAGCAGACGACGTGCCGTTCTGGCGCATGGTGGCCACACCTGTCTCCGCGCTGCGAGCACGCGCCGAGACGCTCGAGGCGCGCATCGAAGGCGCGACGGCGTTGCCACTCGAGGCTCTGCCCGGCGCCGGTTCGGCCCCTGGCGCCACCATGGCGTCGTACGGCATCCAACTCCGCGGTGACCAGTCAGCACGGCTGCGCGCCGCCGAGCCGGCGATCGTGGCCCGCGCCCGCGACGGTCGCACCTTCCTCGATCTGCGGACCGTCGACCCCGCTGACGACGACCATCTGGTCGCGGCGATCTGCGGCGCTGATCCGGCAAGGTCGGTCGGCACCCCGAGCGCAGCGGGCTGAGGGCGCTCGTCATGCGCGTCATCGCCACGGCGGGCCATGTGGACCATGGGAAGTCGTCGCTCGTGCTCGCCCTCACCGGAACCGACCCTGACCGCTTCGCCGAGGAGAAGCAGCGTGGGTTGACGATCGACCTCGGCTTCGCTCACACGACGCTGGCCGATGGCACCGAGCTGAGCTTCGTCGACGTGCCGGGCCATGTCCGCTTCGTGCGCAACATGCTCGCCGGCGTCGGCGCCGTCGACGCGTGCATGTTCGTGGTCGCGGCCACCGAGGGATGGAAGCCACAGAGCGAGGAGCATCTCCGCATCCTCCAACTCCTCGGTCAGACCTCCGGTGTCGTGGTGCTCACCAAACGCGACCTGGTGGACGACGAATGGCTGGAACTGCAGACGCTCGACGTGATCGACCATCTGGCCGGAACGTTCCTCGCCGACGCTCCGATCGTGCCCGTCAGCGCCACGACCGGCGAGGGTCTCGATCGCCTGCGCGCCCAGCTCTCGGCGCTGGTTGCCCGCACCGCACCCGCGGCAGACGGCGACCGGCCCCGCCTGTGGGTCGACCGCAGCTTCGCTGCCCGAGGCAGTGGCACGGTCGTCACCGGCACACTCACCGGAGGCACCCTGGGCGTCGATCAACGCGTCGACATCGTGCCTGGCCGTCGCGATGCCCGAGTGCGGTCGCTGCAGCGACATGGCCGCAGCGAGACATCGATCGGACCGGGCAACCGAGTGGCGATCAACCTGTCCGGCGTCGAGCATCAGCAGATCGAGCGAGGAGATGCCGTGGTGGTCGCCGCACAGTGGCGACCGAGTCGACGTTTCGACGCGACCCTCGAAGTGCTCGAGGCACTCGACCACGACGTGTCGCGGCGAGGCGCCTATGTGGCCTACATCGGTTCGGGCGAGTGGCCCGTGAAGCTGCGCATCCTCGGTCCTGCAGCGATCATGCCGGGCGACCGCGGTCTCGTGAGACTGCACCTGTCGAGCGCGCTGCCACTGGTTCGCGGCGACCGTTACGTCCTGCGCGAGTCGGGTCGCAACGAGACCGTGGGTGGCGGTGAGGTCCTCGATGTCGCTCCGGTCCTGCCCGCCTCGAAGGCCCACCCTGACGGCACGATCGACTCCGTCGTCGCCGAGCGCGGCTGGGTGGGCATCGACGACCTCGAGGCGTGGACCGGCGAGCGGGTCGCGGCCACGCTCGATCGTTGGGTCATCGCTCCTCCAGCGCTCGCGACACTGGACGCATCGCTGCACGAGCGAGTTTCCGCGGCCGGCTCGCTCGGCCTCGACGTCGCCACGCTCGACGAGCGCGAGCGGGCGGTGCTCGCCAGCTTCACCGATGTGCGAGTCGTCGGCGGACGAGCCGTGCCCGCTGATGCCAAGGATGAGTTCACCGATCATCCGGTGCTGGCCGAAGTGCGAGCCGGAGGGACATCACCGGCCGAACCGACCTCGGTCGATCGGGCGACGCTCCGAGAGCTCCTCCGCCGCGGACTCCTCGTCGAGCGCGACGGCATCGTGTTCCACCCCGACGCGATCGACACTGCCGCTCGGGTCGCCGCGCAGCTCCTCGTCGCCAACCCCGACGGGATCACCATGTCGCAACTGCGCGAGGAGCTCGGCGTGAGCCGGAAGTACGCGCTCCCCCTCGCCAACGAGCTCGACGCCCGTGGCATCACCCGTCGGCGCGGCGACCTCCGAATCGGCGGTCCTCGATTGCCCGGCTGAGCGACTGCACCCGACGAATGCCCCTTCGACGATCGGTTGGTGCGTTGGCCTCGAGGGCTCGAGCAGCTTTGGCGATGTTCATGTCGTTGGTGATCACCTCGCCGAAGTGATCCGGATCGGCGAGCAGCCAGCTGTGGCTGCCATCGACCACGGTGCCGGCGACACCACTGGCGACGCACAGCGCCTCGAACGACTCCCGCGGGACCACGCCGTCACGGCTCGCCCAGATGATCGTGATCGGCTTGCCCTGATCACGGAGCGTTTCGAGCTCGGTCCGCAGGTCCGCGCGGCGAGCGAGGTTGGCGACCTTCAGCAAGGCGCGCGGGTGACGGACCAGATTGGGGATCAGATCCTCGGCGATCACCGGCAGGACGCGGGTGGCCTGTCGGATCGGCCAGACATCGGCCGGAAAGTGCACACCCCAATCCCACAGGGGGCGCTCGCTGATCGAGCGAAGAGCGTTGCCCTTCCGCCACGACGAGCCACCGATGGAGTTCACCAACACCGTCGAACGAGTGCGCTCGGGATGGTCGTGAGCGAATCGGATCGCCACGCCACCTCCGAAGGAGTGACCCACGACAACGACAGGCTCGTCGATCTCGAGTGCGTCCAACAGACCGGCCACCCAGCTGGCGTAGCCGCCCAACGAGAACGAGGCGTCGGGAAGCGCAGCTGTGTCGCCAAAGCCTGGCAACGACGGCGCGATCACCCGCACACCCTCGGCGGCGATTCGCTCGACGACATCGCGGTAGGTGTGCTGCCCGAGCGCCCACCCGTGCAGCAACACGACCGGCAGGCCCTTGCCTGCGGTGCTGTACGCGGCCGGTCGCCCCTGCACCCACGTTCGCTTGTCGACGGCGATCACGAGCGGAGCTGGTGACCCCTCACTCACGATCGACCGGTTCCACACGTGGCCACCTCGGGGCGGACCGAGCGCTCGACCTGCACGTCGCGCAGGACAGGCGGGATCACAGGAGTCGGTCCGACGGACCGTCGAGTGAGCGCATCTCGACCAGCCGCCGTCGCTCGACCTCGTTCATGCCGCCCCACACGCCGTGCGGCTCCCGCCAGACGATGGCGTACTCGAGGCAGTGGTCGGTCACCGGACATGACACGCACACTGCCTTGGCGACGCGCTCGCGAACCAGCCGGAGCTCTCTGCGTTCGAACTGCAACGGAGGAAAGAACAACGCTGAGTGTTCGTCGCGGCATGCGGCATGTTCACGCCAGTCGGAACGATCCTCTGGCTCCGCGTGTTCATCGCGACGCACCGCCACGTGCACTCCCCTTTCGGGGGCCAACCCTAGGTGTCATCACGCAAACCGCACAATGGCGAGCGGGGCAGGCGACAGTGCGGCATTCGTCACAACGGGGACACGGATGCCACGCGGCCGACTCACTGGAGAGCAAACGGTCTACGAGTCGGACGAGACGATTCCAGGAGCCGTGCGGTCGGAACGATCGGCCGAGCTTCGCTCGCGGTAGTCCCGAGCACCTCCGGTCTCGGGCTCGACCTCCAGCGTCACGCCGTCGATCGCAACCACGCGCACCGCCGCACCAGCCTCGACCGGCGTCGCCCGGTTGGTACGGGCCCGCCAACGAGCACTGGCCACCGACACGACCCCCTCCGGCGAGATGGCTCCGACGGCGACACCCGCCTGCCCGATCATCCATTCGCGGCCGATCGTCGGCGTGGCGAAGCGTGTGCGAGTCATCGACGGCATGCCGACGGTGAACGTCAGCATCGTCCCCCCGATGCCGACCAGCATCGTCAGCCATCC
>JAYSLK010000244.1:0-4553 GCA_043725585.1 Actinomycetota bacterium | reverse complement strand
CGCACCGCTCATCGTCACGAGCGTGAGGCGTGCTTCGTGCCGGTCGTCGAACAGGTGCTTGCGCAGGACCGACACGTAGCTCTCGAGGGTGGCCGTGGGGTTTCGCGGCTCCCCGCCGGCCGGTCCGCGCCACAATGCGTCGATCAGCACATCTTTCCGGACGGGGTGACCGCGAGCGAGCAGCAGCAGTTCGAGCAGCTCTTTCGGCTTCACGCCGCCGAGGTCGCCGGGTCCGAGCAGGTCGATGCTGCCGCTGCGCGTGGGTCGCTCGATGCGTAGGGGACCGAACATCGAGATCCGGAGCGGTTCGATCGGACGACGCGCGACGACCGCCGCCGCCGACGCGTCATCGCACGCCTGATGATCGTGCTGGTCCGCCGCCCGCACGTCGAGTTCGACGCCCGAGGAATCAGATCTGCCCATGCAATGCCACCGCCTTTCGCGGACGCTCTCCGCACACGAACCCTCACCGCCGCTGTCGCCGGCGCCGCCTGTGTCGCTTGACCTTCGAACGTACTTCGGGTCGTCGCAGTCAAACAATGCTGGAGTGGTCGTCTTGACAACATCTGAACAGACGAACGCGTCGGATGTGATGCAAATGAAGTCCAGTCGTGCGGCGTCGATGCCGGTTCGTCAAGACTTTGACAAGCAGTGTCACTCAGAGCGTGCAGATTCGCGCGGAAGGTTCATTCAGCCTCAAACGTTGCCGAAGGTAATCGCAAGGTGGTTCGTCCAGAATCGGATCCGACTCCGCCATCAGGCGACATTGGCTCGGGCGGGCCAACAGGAAGGAACTCCTCTCATGCGCAAGACCCTCGGTCTCGTTGCCCTCACCTTGGCGTTCTCCACGATCGGTCTTGCGCCGATCGCGACTGCGGCACCATATGGCGGGGCAAGTTCTGCCCAGGTGTCCGACCGCACGCCGGCGGCCGGTCAGTCGGTCGTCGTGTCCGGCGTCGGATTCGCACCCAACAGCAAGGTGGTCGTCACGATCGAACCCGGCGCGACGGTGCTCGCGACGTTGACCGCCGATGCAACGGGTGCCGTCACCGGCACGGTGACCATCCCGGCCGGTGCAGCCGGAGACGCGAAGTTGGTGCTCAAGGGCTCCACCGTCGCCGGAGCCGCCGTCAGCGCGAGCATGCCGATCGTCGTCGGGAGTGCAGGTTCTGGTCTGCCGACCACCGGTTCGGACACCGAGCCGATGGTGTTGTGGGCTCTTGGGGCCGTCGCCGCCGGAGGCGTGATGGTGCTCGCCATGACCCGGCGCCGCCGCGGCTCGCTCGACATCGTCGATCACCGCTGATCCACCTCGAGCCCGAGCCGGGCGGACACGGGTCCAGGATTCTCCCGAGGACCCTCCGAATCGAAACTCACCGAACGACGGACTGGTCACGTGACCAGTCCGTCGTCGGTTTTCCGGCGGCGCCGATGTGCGATGCCTTCGGCACGGACGAGCCCCGAGAGGTGACCCGCTCACGCTCGGTCACCCGAAGGTTTCCCAAATGCGGAGTGGCCATTGTGTGCAAAGCCATGGGCGGAGCTGGTCGGGCGGCCGGCAGAAACGGATGAGTCTTATGTTTTGTTCTCTCTTCTCTCGGGGTGGGCCTTCGCGGTCGATCAAGAAGCGACAGGTACACCGTCCCAAGCGGTTCTTGTCATCGGCGTTGGCTGTCGGAGCGTTCCTCAGCGGCGGCGTGGTGGTCGGGAGCACTGGCGGCGTCGGAGCGGCGCCGCCCGCCGATGCCGTCGGTCAGGGCTTCACGGTCTCTCCGGCCGACCTGGCGTTCATCCTGCAGCAGATCAAGATCGCTGAGACCCACGTGGCCAGCACCACTCCGGCGACTGGGCCGTGTAGCTCGCTGATCGGTCCCGGTCCGAACCAGCTGCCGAACGTGCTCGTCTCGTTCGGTCTGCGCACGGTCGACGGGACGTGCAACAACCTCCAGGCCGGTCAGGCCAACTGGGGTGCGGCGCACCAACTGTTCCCGCGCCTCGCCACCCCGCAGTTCAATGCGGCTCAGGACGTGCCGGCGGGATTCCCCGGCGCTGGGAGCCCGACGTCGTACGCGACGCCGGGCGCCGGCTTCGTGTTCGACTCCGAGCCCCGCATGGTCAGCAACCTGATCGTCGATCAGACCTCGACCAACCCGGCCGCTGTTGCGGCGGCCGGCTTCCCCGTACGCACCCAGGGCAACCCGGGTGTCTTCGTGTGTGGCACCGTTGGCGCTCCGCCTCCGCCGGACTGCGTGCCCGAACACCAGACGCTGTTCATCCCCAACGTCACCACCGACATCGGTCTGTCCCCGCCGTTCAACGGCCTGTTCGCGATCTTCGGTCAGTTCTTCGATCACGGTCTCGACAAGATCACCAACGGCGGCAGCGGCACCGTGTTCGTCCCACTTCCCGCCGACGACCCGCTCATCGCCGGGCCCGACCACACCCTCGGCACCTTCGACGACCTGGCGGCCAACCTCCGGTTCATGGTGCTCACCCGTGCGACCGCACTCGGTGCGGGCGGGTCGCGTGAGGCCAAGAACACCGACACACCGTTCGTCGACCAGAGCCAGACGTACACCTCGCACCCGACACATCAGGTGTTCGTCCGCGAGTACGTGTTGAACGGCAGCAACCGGCCGGTCAACACCGGCAAGCTGGTCCACTCGGCCGATGGCGGCATGGCCACGTGGGCGATGGTGAAGGCCCAGGCGGCCACCAGGCTCGGCCTGCAGCTCGTCGACACCGACGTCAACAACATCCCGATGGTGGCTGCCGACGCGTACGGCAACATGATCCCCGGCCCGCTCCGTGGCATGGCACAGTTCGTCACTGCAACCGGTCTCGTGGAAGGCGACATCGCCGCTCCCGTGGCGGCGCCGGCCAACGTGCTCCGCATCGGCGTGGCGTTCCTGAACGACATCGCCCACAGCGCTGCACCCACCGCTGGTGGACCCGATTCGAACAACACCGCAGGCGGAAGCCTCGACACCCCGGTGCCTGCGGGCACCTACGACGACGAGCTCCTCGATCTCCACTTCATCGCCGGTGACGGCCGTGTGAACGAGAACATCGCGCTCACGGCGATCCACCAGGTGTTCCATTCGGAGCACGACCGGTTGGTCGACGACATCAAGAACACTCTCACCAACGACACCAGCCCCACGGGTGTGGCAGCGCTGGCAGAGTGGCAGCTGGCGACCGGCGCCGCCGGATGGAACGGCTCGCGGTTGTTCCAGGCAGCACGCTTCGTCAATGAGATGGAGTACCAGCACCTCGTGTTCGAGGAGTTCGCCCGCAAGGTGCAGCCGGCGATCAACCCGTTCGAGGCGTTCGCGTTCAACCAGACCGACGTGAACCCGGCGATCACCGCCGAGTTCGCCCACGCGGTCTACCGCTTCGGTCACTCGATGCTCAACGAGTCCATCCCCCGCACCGACGAAGCCGGCACGCGATTCGACATCCCGCTGCTCGACGGGTTCTTGAACCCGGCCTCGTACACCGACGGACCAGGCCTCACGGTCCTCAACTCTCGCCAGGCGGCGGGAGCGATCATCATGGGCATGTCCGATCAGGTGGGCAACGAGATCGACGAGTTCGTCACCGACACGCTGCGCAACAACCTGCTCGGCCTGCCGCTCGACCTGCCCACGATCAACATGGCTCGGGCCCGCAGCGAAGGCATTCCGTCGCTCAACAACTTCCGCAAGCAGTTGTTCGCCCGGACCAACGATGGCCAGCTGCGGCCCTACGCCAGCTGGCTCACCTTCGGTCTTGCGCTCAAGCACCCCGAGTCATTGGTGAACTTCGTTGCCGCCTACGGCACACATCCGACGATCCTGGCTGCATCGACGAGCGCGGGCAAGCGTGAAGCCGCCCGCCTCATCGTCAACCCGGTGTTGGGCGACGTGCCGCCCGTGGACGCCGAGGCGTTCATCACGAGCAGTGGAGCATGGGCGAACAACGGAACGGCGTCGATCACCGGCCTCGACCGGATCGACCTGTGGATGGGCGGTCTGGCCGAGAACACGAACCCGTTCGGGGGCCTGTTGGGCACCACGTTCAACTACGTGTTCGAGAACCAGCTCACCAACCTGCAGAACGGCGACCGTTTCTACTACCTGGCCCGTACACCGGGCATGAACCTGAGGGCGCAGCTCGAGGGCAACTCCTTCGCCGAACTCATGATGCGCAACACCACGGCGTTGAGCCTGAAGGCCGATCCATTCGCGACCGCGGACTGCAAGTTCCAGTTCGCCAACGCCCCTGGCATCGCCAGCGCACCGACGGGTACCACCGTCGTCGACGACCCGACCAGCGAGTGCCGCGAGGACCTGCTCCTCACCCGGCTCCCGGACAACACGATCCGCTACCGCTCGATCAACACGGTCGATCCTCCTGGGATCAACGGCCAGTCGGTCTACAACGGCACGATCGGACCCGACCGGATGTGGGGCGGCAACGACAACGACACGTTCCTCGGCAACGAGGGCAACGACGTGATCGAGGGCGGTGCCGGTGACGATGTCGCCATCGGTGGCGAAGGCAACGACATC
>JAYSLK010000243.1:0-2506 GCA_043725585.1 Actinomycetota bacterium | reverse complement strand
ACGCACCCGATGGCACGTCACCTGCCGTGCAGCTGCGCGGCATGGCGACGGCAGCGCGCCTGCAAGGAATGGGCATCGGTGCTTCCCTGATCGCTGCGGGGCGAGCGCATGCGGCAGGGATCGGAGCCGGCGCCGTGTGGGCCAACGCACGCGACAGCGCTCTCGCGTTCTACGAGCGCGAGGGGTTCGATGTGATCGGCGAGGGCTTCGTCGACACCGTGACCGAGCTCCCCCACCACGTCGTGATCGCTCGACTCTAGATTTCCGACGGGGTCGCGACGCCACCCCTCTTTGGCGGTGATGTCGACCGCTCCACCCATTGGCACCACCGACGTCGTTCGACTTCGCGCTCGGGCCCAGCAGTTGCGACGGTTTGCGGGCCTGCTGGCCGAGCGATCCATCGCCGATCTGCGACGCAGAGCGGGCGACGACGTCTGGCGAGGACCGCTCGCGGATCGGTGCCGGGACGACCTCGCGATGGCCCAATGCCGACTCGACTCGGCGGCCGACGAGTTGCGGCTGCACGCGGTGCTGATGGAGCGACGCGCCGACGAAGCGGAGATGCGCATCGCCGCGACGGCTTTCGGCAGTTCGTCGTGACGGCGTTGGGGTACGACCTATTCCTGCTCGACGCTCTGCGGCGCCAACTCCGCCTGGCGACAGACCGACTTGCGGCGATCCGGACGGACGATCCTCTGGCGGCACCGGCGATCGCGTCGGTCCGCGACGTCCAGCGCATGCTCGAGCTCACCTGGATCCCAGCGGTCGGAGGTGTGCTCGCCCACGATCCACTCGGGACCGCCGGATCCAACGTCGACACGTGGTTGGTCGATCCGATGTGGGGAGGGCGAGACACCGACCGAGCCGTGTCCGCCCAGCAGAGCATCCCCGATTCCGTGTGGGTTTCGACGTTCGACGACCTCGCTGCCCGTCGACTCGCGATCGGCCAACTGCTGGTCGACGACCCCGACGATGCGGCAACCCGTGCCGACCTGGCGGCGCTCGATCGCCAGATCGCAGAGGCGGCACTCGGCTACGCGGCCGCAGCGCCGAGCGACGGTCACGTGCGCTGGTTCCCGGCGGCGTTGCTCGACATGTCGCCGTTCGCCGCGGCGCTGGCGCTGCGCCACCTCGACCTCGACGACCGAGTGCGCGCCAGCATCAGTGCGCACGTGCTGCACCGATGGCGGGAAGGCGGAGATCGCGGCGAGCGCTGGCCCGACTTCTACTTCGGCGGCGACAACACGGCCGACGTGTTGTTCCGCTCCCTGTCGGAACGACCGGCGGCCGCGACCGAGTTCCTTCGTCGCGTGTCGCCCGTCGATCTGTTCCTGTCGGCCCAGTTCGACGACGCCGTCGCCCGATTGCTGCTCGTCGGCACCTCACCCGATCACGTCGACGAGGCAACGGCTGGAACGGTGCTGCGGCCGTTGCTCGAATGGCTGCAGACGAACCAACTGCCTGCCGTGAGCGACGGCGTGACCACATCGGCGGTGGCCGTGACAGCAGCGGCGACGGCACCCTGGCTTGCTGCACTCGGACCGAGGGCCACCTCATGGGGCTGGACCTTCGACGATGGCGATCGCACGCTTCGATGGCTCCTCGACGACCCGGCGGCACGTCGGTCGATGGCCGACACGATGGCCGTCCGACAAGCCCAGCTGGCCGATGCGCCGCTGCTCGAAGCAGATGGCCGCGTGGACGACACCCTGCTGCGCGAGTTGGCGAGCAGCCTCGCCCAGGTGCAGGTCGCGCTGCGCGATGCGGAGATCGCTGATGCCGCTGCCGAGGCGTTGATGACCGAAATGACGGTGACCACGGCGGGGCTGATCATCTCGGCCGCGGTTCCAGGAGGCGCGATCGGCGTGACCGCCGACGTGGGCGTTGCACTCCTCACACCCGTCGCGCTGGGCGCGCTCGATCGCTGGGGCGTGGCTCCATCGGCCGAACGCTCCCGAGCGCAGGCGCAGTCCACGCTGGGCGATCGAGCCGTCGATACCGCAGTGATCGCGATCGTGGGCATCGTCGGCGCAGCGGTCGAGCGAGGCGACCTCCCATCGGGCACGCTCGACAACCTCCACCTCGACAACCTCCACCTCGACAACCTCCGGGGCGACTCGTCGTGCACGCCTCGCGAGACCAGTGATCGCCTGCACGAGTTCATCGTCGAACTCGAGCCGATCACCGACGCAGCAACGCACAACGCGCTCGTGGCGGTGCTGTTCGCCTTCGCCAATCCGTTGTCCGACACGCAACTGTGCGAGTGACGCTGCAACACCGGACCACCGGAGCTCAGCCGGAGCCCAGCGCCGGGCCGGGCCTGGCCGGGCCGGGCCGGGCCGGGCCGGGCCGGGCCGGGGAGACTATGGGATGGGCACGGTGGTCGAGATGAGCTGCGTGTTGCCCGGGGTGACCTCGATGATCAGCTCGAGCGTCCAGTCACCTGCGAAGGCGAGCGTGACCGGGCCCGTGTAGTGGTTCGGACCGTCAGCCACGATCGACACAG
>JAYSLK010000242.1:0-7417 GCA_043725585.1 Actinomycetota bacterium | reverse complement strand
GGCAACGACAACGACACGTTCCTCGGCAACGAGGGCAACGACGTGATCGAGGGCGGTGCCGGTGACGATGTCGCCATCGGTGGCGAAG
This sequence comes from Actinomycetota bacterium, assembly GCA_043725585.1. Lineage (GTDB taxonomy): Bacteria > Actinomycetota > Acidimicrobiia > Acidimicrobiales > Ilumatobacteraceae > VFMC01. The sequence continues at coordinate 7,329 of JAYSLK010000242.1, read as the reverse complement.
GCAACGACATCATCACCGACTCCGCCGGCGACGACGTCCCGAAGGGTGGCCCCGGCAACGAGGCCATCGACGGCGGCATCGGCCTCGACATCCTCCAGGGTGGCGACGGAGACGACTTCACCAACGGTGGCGCCAACGCCAACGAGCACTTCCTCGGCGCCGGTGACGACTTCGCCATCGGCGGTCAGGGTATCGACGCGGTGTTCGGTGACAGCGGCGACGACTGGATGGAGGGCGGCGATCAACCAGACCTCCTGATCGGTGACAGTTCGACGTTGTTCTTCGACGACCACAACATCCCCGGCCACGACGTGATCATCGGACAGGGTGGCGACGACGACTACGACACCGAGGGTGGTGACGACATCCTGGTCGCCGGTCCCGGCGTCGAGAAGAACGCCGGCGCATCCGGCTTCGACTGGTCGATCGGTCAAGGTGATCCGCAGCCGCAGGACGCCGACCTCAATTTGATCATCGTGAATGCTCCTCCGGCCAACGGGGCACGCGACCGTTTCAACGAGGTCGAGGCACTCTCTGGCTGGAACCTCAACGACACCTTGAAGGGTGACGATCTCGCCCCGTCGACCATTGGCGGTGCCGGGTTCATCGGTTGCGACGTGCTCGACCAGGACGGCCTCGACCGCATCGCCGGTCTCGACGCTCTGGTCCCGCCGCTCACCACGCCGTCAGGTCCGATCATCGCAGCGTCCACCACGAACTACTGCTTGCTACAGGGCAACGTGTGGGGCGATGGCAACATCCTGCTCGGCGGTCTCGGAAGCGACTCGCTCGAAGGGCGCGGAGCCAACGACATCCTCGACGGCGACCGGTACGTCAACGTGCGCATCAGCGTGCGGACCAACAAGGCCAACCCGGCCACCGAGATCGGCAGCACCGACTCGATGAGCCGTCAGGCGCTGACGGGCAACTTCGGTCCCGGCACCGCCGGGATGACCTTGACGCAGGCGGTCTTCGCCGGGCTGGTCGATCCGGGCACATTGGCGGTGGTCCGTGAGGTCCTGACGCCGGGAGTTCCGGCACCCGATTGTGGGGCGGTCACGCCGCTCAACTGCGACCGGGCCGTGTTCAGCGGCCCGCGGGCCGACTACGACCTCACCCAAGTGGGTCTGGCCGTCGTCGTCACCCATGCTCGCGGCGCCGGCGGCGGTGGCGGCGGTATCGCCGACAACGGCGTCGACACGACGTACAACATCGAGCAGTTCCAGTTCAGCGATCAGACGATTGCCAATCCGTTCGGCAGTGGTCTGTTGCGGGTCACGACGTCGCCGGCACTTCCTTCGAGGATCTCTGTCGATGGCATCGTGCGCCACGATTGGGGCCTGGAGTGGGTCACCATTCCGTCGGGGAGCCATACGGTGTGCTGGAGCGACGTGGTGGGCTTCACCACGCCGGCGTGCCAGACGGTGACGGTGACGACGGGTCAGACGACCGTCGTGGACGGTGTGTTCGCCCAGATGGGGCTGCTGCAGGCGGGTGTGTCTCCGGGCGGTTTGCCGGCGACGGTGTTCGTCGATGGTGTCGCTCGTGACGAGTACGGCCTGTTCGCCTTCATGGAGGCAGGGGCGCACACGGTGTGCTGGGGCGATGTCCCCGGCTTCCAGGCTCCGGCGTGTGAGCCGGTCACGGTGACCGCAGGTGTGCAGACCACGGTGACGGGGACGTTCGTTGCGAACGCCAGCCCGACCCCTGGTCCGTTCCCGGTGGTGCCACATGGCTTCCTGCGGGTAGAGACGAGCCCGGCCGTTCCCGGCCGGATCATCGTCGACGGCTCGCCGAGGGCCGATTGGGGCCTGACGTGGATGAAGATGCCGGCGGGTGCACACCTCGTGTGCTTCACCGACGTGCTCGGATTCGTGACGCCGGCGTGTCAGACGGTCAACGTCACTCTCGGCAACACCACCACGGTGGTGGGCAACTACGTGCAACTGGGGCTCATCCAAGTTGGAGTGTCACCCCCAGGCCTGCCCGTCGATGTCCTCATCGACGGTGTGCCGAGGAACCAGTTCGGCGCCTACCTCTTCATCGAGGCCGGCTCCTACCAGGTGTGTGGTCGGCCGACGTTCGGCTACACCACCCCTGCGTGTCAGACGGTGGCGGTGACGGGAGGGAATCAGACGAACGTGACCCTCAACTACGTCCTCACACCATGACCGGGGCGAGACCCGGTTGAGCTGATCTGATCTGTACCGCACCCGCATCTCCAGCGGGTGCGGTACAGGTCGAATCCTGAGAAGTCGACGAATGCGCCAACGGGTTTCCTGTTGGCGCATTCGTCTGTCGAGAAGTGGTTCGAATGGCCCAGTGCCAGCTCATCCGCATGGTACGTAGGATCACCCGGTGCCCCGTTTCGAGCAGTACGTCTATCGAGTCGTCGACCCGTCGTTGAACTACGGCCGCCGGGTGATCGAGGACCAGCTCCGAACGGTCCAGACACGGCAGCCGGTTGCGACGGTGCTCGACATCGGCGCAGGGCCCGGTACCGACCTGATGGCCGCCCGAGGTGTCGCTCCGAGCGCAGCGCTTCACGGTGTGGAGGTGTACCTGCCCAATCAAACCTTGCTGCGCGACCAGGGCGTGATCGTGCACGGCCTCGATCTGGAGCGTGATGCCTTGCCGTTCGCCGATGGCGAGGTGGACGTCGTGATCGCGAACCAGATCCTCGAGCACGTGAAGGAGCTCTTCTGGGTGCTCCACGAAGTGACCAGGGTGCTGCCGGTGGGTGGCCACGCGATCATCGGAGTGCCGAATCTGGCATCGCTCCACAACCGGATCCTGCTGCTGCTCGGCCAGCAGCCCAGCGCGATCATCAGCCGGAGTGCGCATGTGCGCGGATACACCTATCGAGATCTCATGCGGACGATCGAGCTCTGCTTCCCAGGTGGGTACGAGGTCGTGCAGCGACGTGGCTCGAACTTCTATCCGTTGCCGAGCGTGTTGGCCCGGCCTCTCGCGCGGTTGTCGCCGAGCATGGCGTGGGGGATGTTCCTCTTGTTGCGCAAGACCCGTGACTACACCGACGACGGGTTCTTGACCTTCCCGGTCGAAGAGCAGCTCGAGACCAACTTCTGGACGGGCCCGCCGCGCTGATCGGGCGATGCGAGAAAGCGGCGAGGTCACCCCACGAGGGGCAGACGACCGCGGTGCTCGGCTGGTCGGCGACGAGCCGGAACCCATGCGGCCCGGCTCGCGAAGCACGCGTATCGTCTCACCATGGCTCGCCAGATCGTGGTCTCAGGAGGTGCCGGCTACTGGTGCGGATCTGAGGGCTCGAAGCTCGACGACTATGCGCTTTCGTTGACCGGCGTGTCGCGACCACGAATCTGCGCCGTGTGTACGGCGTCGGGTGACTCCGAGGGTTATCTCCGTGGGTTCTACGAGCAGTTTCAGGACCGATGCGAGGTAACGCACCTGTCGCTGTTCCTGCCTCCGTTCGAGGAGCCCGCCGAACTGCTGGCCCGGCAAGACCTCATCTACGTCGGCGGTGGCAGCACCGCGAACCTGCTCGCCGTGTGGCGGGTGCACGGCATCGATCGCTTGATGGCGGACGCGCTCGACCGTGGCACGATCCTGTACGGCAGCAGCGCCGGTGCGATCTGCTGGTTCGAATCGGGGCTCACCGACTCGCTGTCGTTCGACGGCACCCTGCGACCACTCACGAACGGGCTGGGCGTGCTTGCCGGCAGCCACGCACCTCACTTCGACCGACCCGATCGCAGCGGCATCTACACAGCCATGGTCGCCGACGGCCGGCTCCACGACGGGATCGGAATCGATGACTTCGCTGCAGTCCACTACGTCGACGGCGAGCTGCATCGCGTCGTCGCGACCCGTCCCGATGCAACCGCCTCTGCCGTCGCTTCCGATGGCCGATCGGATGCAGTGGTCACGCCCCTCCGAGCGGTACTGATCTGACCCCAGCCACGAACACGGCACTGTCTCTCTGACACCCCTGCGGGGCGCGTTGAAGTGTCGGGAGCCGTCTGTGCGGTTCCGCTGGGTGTGTGTTCGTGTTGAAACAGAGCTGGCGATGGTCAGTCGGGTGGTGCGATGTCGGTGCCGTTGGCTCGGTGGGTGGCCCATCGGCCGGTGGGTTGGAGGCGTGTGCGGGCGCTGGTGGTGTAGCGCCAGTTGTTGTGGTGTGCGCACGCTGGGGCGCCGTTGGTGGCTGCGGTTTGGCCGCCTTTGGAGTGGGGTACGAGGTGGTCGGTGTGGCAGTCGGTGACTTCGCGGGTGCAGCCGGGGTGGGTGCATCGGGTGGCGAGCATCAGTACGGCGTCGCGCATCGGTCCGGTGAACAGTCGGCTGGTCTTGGTCATCTGTACCGGTCGACCGAGCCGGTCGGTGGCCACGACCCGGACCTTGCCGTACAGGGCGGCGAGTGCTGCGTCTGTGGGGGAGATGAACTCGCCGTCGAGGGTCTGACAGAACGCCTTGCGAGCACCGAACGGCGCCGGCGTCCGCCGGTGCAACGCCCCACCGAAGAGTTCGTCGAGGCCACCGATCATGGTCTCGATGTCGATCACGATGTTCACGACCGTGCCGACCACACCATTCGCTGGCCGAGGTGGAGTCGAGGTGGCCTCGCTCGCTCCAGCGGTGGTGTCGGGGGTGTCGTTGAACGGGTCGAGCTCGACCTCACCAGCATCGGAGTCGGTGTTGGTGGTGTCGGGGGTGGGGATGTCGACGTGGGCGAGGAGGTTCACGAACGCGTCGTAACGGCGTTGCTGTGAGCTGCGGCGCATCAGATCCGGCCGGGCGTCGTCACCCCACTCCTGCTTGGCTGCATCCCAGTCGGCATCCCACTCGATCTGCTCGAACCGTTTCAGGCGCCACGACCACCAGCTTGGTCAGGTTGCGGCGTGATCGGGCCTCGATGTCACTCCAGCGGTGCACACCACGACCCCAACCGGCAAGGCACGTGAAACCGTCCGCCGCGTACAACCTACGACGCTCGATCTCCACCATCCGATGAATCAACAACCCCTCGGTACGACGCCGATCGAGCTCATCCAACCGGCACCCGCCCAACAACTCCCCATCAGCAACATCAGCGAGCGACGCGAGCTCGGGTAGTCCATCAGGACCCGGCGAATCCGCCACCGACATCGACGGACACATCTCCGTGTTCATGACTCAACCCCTTCCCCCCAAACGGGGAAACAACGACCCAACATGAGGGACCCACGAATGGGTCCGATGGTTCGTCCCGGGGGAACACGGAACAAGTGCTGCTGACGATACGCCAGGGGTGTCACACCGACCGAACGATGCCGTCATTCTTCACGTTACGCCGGGGGTGTCACACGCCCTGGACCGGCGGTCGTCTCGAGCCCGGAGGGTACGGCTCCGTCGACGTGTCAGATGGAGCGGCCGGCGTCTTTCCAGTACTCGTCTTTCAGGAGGCGCTTGTAGAGCTTGCCCGTGGGGTGACGGGGGAGCTCCTCACGGAAGTCGATGCTGCGCGGGCACTTCACGTCGGCCAGCTCGCTGCGGCAGAAGGCGATCAGCTCCTGGGCGAGCGCCCGGGCTGCATCGGCGTCGGCGGGCATCGTCACGGGCTGAACGACCGCCTTCACCTCTTCACCGAAATCGTCGTTCGGCACCCCGAACACGGCGACGTCGATCACCTTCGGGTGCGTCACGAGCACGTTCTCGGCCTCCTGGGGGTAGATGTTCACCCCGCCGGAGATGATCATGTAGGCCTTCCGGTCGGTGAGATACAAGAAGTTGTCGTCGTCGACGTAGCCGACGTCTCCGAGCGTGCTCCAGCCAAGGGGATGCCGCGACGAGGCTGTCTTCTCCGAGTCGTTGTGGTACTCGAAGGTGGCGCCACCTTCGAAGTAGATGGTGCCGCTCTCGAAGTGAGCGAGCTCGGTGCCGTCGTCGCCCACGATGTGCAACGTGCATCCGATCGGCATGCCGACCGTGCCGGGGTGGGCGAGCCACATGTCGCTGTTGCAGTACACGAATCCGTTGCCCTCGGTACCTGCGTAGTACTCGTGGATGATCGGTCCGAACCACTCGATCATCTGCTTCTTCACCGGGATGGGGCATGGAGCAGCGGCGTGGATCACGCACTGCAACGACGAGACGTCGTACTTCGTGCGCACCTCGGGGTCGAGCTTGAGCATCCGCACGAACATGGTGGGCACGACCTGGCTGTGCGTGATCGAGTGCTTCTCGACGAGTTGCAGGTACTGCTCGGCATCGAAGTTCTCCATCGCTACCACAGTCGCACCGATGGCCATCGCGCCGATGCTGAAGCGCAACGGTGCGGCGTGATACGTGGGGGCCGGCGAGAGGTACACGCTGTCCTGGCCGAATCCGAAGAGCATGCCGAGCGTGCCGGCGACGCCGGCGGCCGTTCCCTCGAGCGGTTCGTTCGGGAACGGCTTGGTGACACCCTTGGGCTTGCCCGTCGTTCCCGACGAGTACAACATGTCGATCCCGGCAACTCGGGTTTCGGGCAACGGCGTCGACTCGTGGGCAGCGACCGCCGTCTCGTAGCGCTCATGGCCGTCGATGGTGCCGTCGAGCATCAACCGCAGCTCCACACCGGGCGTGTCGGCGACGACCTCGGCAGCCTGGTCGGCCTTGTACTTCGAGGTGATGAACACCTTCGCCGCACAGTCGTTCAAGATGTACGACAGCTCTCCGCTGGTGAGGCGGCTGGAACACGCGGTGTACACCGCTCCGGCGTAGTGGCACCCCCACACCACCTCGAAGTAACGATCGTGGTTCTCCATGCACAATGCCACGTGATCGCCCGGCTTCACCCCGGAGGCACGCAGCAGACGGCTGAGCCGGTTGGCGGCCGCATCGAGTTGGGCGAAGCTCTGGGTGAAGCCCGAGCTGCCCATCACGATCGCAGGCTTGTCGGGTGTGCTGGTCACGAAGGCACCGGGGTACATGCCGGGCGAACGTAGTCGACGGTACCTTTGCATCATGGACCCGGCGGCGAAGTTCGCATCCCTTGTCGCCGGCCCTCCGGCGGCGCTCACGCTCGACGTTGCGTGCGGGTTGATGGCCGCAGCGTTCACCGGTCACGACAACGGGTTCGAGGTCGTTCGACGGCTCGACGAACTTGCCGACATGTGCGTCGATCGATCGCTCACCGGCATCCTGGCCGTGATGCGCGGCCGCGTCGCGGGGAACCGCGAGGACTACGACGACCCTCGCAACTCCTTCATCGATCAGGTGCTGCTCCGCGGCGTCGGGCTCCCGATCACCCTGTCGGTCGTGGCGATCGAGATCGGCCGCCGTCTCGATGTGCCGATCGTGGGCGTCGGGCTCCCCAGCCACTTCATC
>JAYSLK010000241.1:0-6525 GCA_043725585.1 Actinomycetota bacterium | reverse complement strand
GCCGCGCTGCTGAAGGCAGTGCCGTTCACCACGACTGCCACGATGCCGATCGAACGGGCGATCTCGAGCGCTGGCGGAGTCCGCTTCAGCGAGGTGGACGATCGGTTCATGCTGCGATGCATGCCCGGCGTGTTCGTGGCCGGTGAGATGATCGATTGGGAAGCACCGACCGGCGGCTATCTGCTCCAGGCCTCGTTCAGCACAGGAGTTGCCGCCGCCCGCGGCGCGATCGACTGGGTCGACTCATGCCGAGCTGACCCTCGATGAGCCATGTGCCGACGCCGTCGCCCGGTGACGACATCTACGTCGAGGTGGATGCCGGCGACACCGTGTGGCGGTTCGATCGTCGATTCATCACCTCGACGTGGACGTGCATCTGGGGTCGCGGTTGTCACGGCATCGGCACGGAGAAGGCAGCGCACCTCGGGCACGGCTGCTGCTCGCTTGGTGCCGAGCTCGACGGACTCGACGAGGCACGCAACACCGCTGCGCTCGCAGCGACGCTCTCGCCCGACCGCTTCCAGTTCCACGCCGAGGCGGCCGACACGGCGGCCGGCGGGGTGTTCAGCGACCCGACGTTCACCAACACGCGCATCGTGGACGGAGCGTGCATCTTCCTCAATCGGCCGGGGTTCGCGGGCGGCGCCGGGTGTGCGCTCCACCTGGGAGCGCTCGACGCCGGAGAGTCCCCGATCGAGTGGAAGCCGTCGGTGTGCTGGCAGTTGCCGGTGAAGGTGGACTGGCAGATGCGTGACGACGACGTGGAGATCGCCACGGTGCGCGGATGGACCCGCGACGACTGGGGTGACGATGGCGATGCGATGGCCTGGTGTTGCACCGAGGAGCCCGAGGCGTACGTCGGCACGCGGCCGGTGGTCGATTCGCTGGCCGACGAGCTGACCGCGATCGTGGGGACCGAGGTGTTCGTCGAACTGCGGAGCCGACTGGGCCGCTGACTGGGCCGCTGACTGGGCTGATGCCTCTTGCGGGTCGAGAGCGGGCAGACTGATGACGTTTCCGGGTTGGCGACCCGGCGGTCGATCCCCCCCGAGGAGCTCTCCATCGTGCAACCACGTCCCTGTCGCCGTCTGGGCCTTGCAGCGACCGTTCCCTTGCTGATCGCGGTCGGCTTCGCGGCGTGCAGCAGCGAGAGCGCCGATCCATCGGTCGCATCGTCCAGCGTCGCCAGCGCAGCCACGGCGACCGCGACGGTCGCCACGTCCGCGCCGGCCGTGACCACCACGCTGCCGCCCACCACCACGACTACGAACACCGCTGCCACTGTCGCCACCACCACGACCGAGCCGCAGCCGCCGGTGTACCCGTTGACCGGCCTGTTGGCCACCGACCCGTTCATCGCCGCCCTGCCCGCACTCGTCGTGAAGATCGACAACGCGCCCGGTGCCCGTCCTCAGAGCGGGATGAACGAGGCCGACATCGTCGTGGAGGAGATCGTCAACGACAATCTCACTCGGTTCGCTCTGGTCTTCCAGAGCCGCGGTGCCGAACCCGTCGGACCGATTCGTTCGGGGCGTCTGCAGGACATCGACCTCTTCGGTGCATTCAACCACCCGCTGTTCGCGTGGAGCGGAGGCAATCGCACCGTGACCGATGCGATCCGCTCGAGCGACCTCGTCGACATCGGGCCCAGCCGCGCTCCTGTGTACTTCCGATCGAACGATCGCAAGGCGCCACACAACTTGTACTCCAACACCGGCGCGCTCTGGGGGCAGGCCCCTCAGGGTTCGCAGCCTCCGCCGCAACAGTTCTCGTACCGCTCCGCCGGTGAGGCGGCGCAGGGGGTTCCCAGCCCTGGAGCGTTGATCACCCTCGACTCGATCGACGTCGAATGGACGTGGGACGAGACCGTCGGGTTGTACCGGCGCACGATGGAGCGTCGCGTCCATCAAGACGCCCTCAGTGGACCGGTCACCACGGACAACGTGGTGGTGCTCGAGATGAACTACGTGCCCGGGATCTCCGACAGCCCTGATGCACAGACGATCGGCAGCGGTCGAGCGTTCGTCTTCACCGGTGGCCGGTACGTCGCGGCCACGTGGACGCGCTCGGACAGGCTGGCGCCGTTCTCGCTGACGGCAGCCGACGGCACGATCGTCGAGCTCACCCCCGGCCGCACGTTCATCGAACTTCCCCGGGTCGACAAGACCATCCCGCGGCCGGCCGACTGAGGTTCTTCGCACGGGACCACCGAGATCGCTCACACGGACGTCACCGGTCAGACGCGACGGAGGAACGAGCGCAGCTCCAACTCGGCAGCGGCCCGGCGAGCGAGCTCACGGATCTCATCGATGGCTCCTGCGGGCGGAGTGCGAGGCACGACGTCGTACACGCAGACCATTCCGATCGCATGCCCCGTAGACATGAGGATTGGCGCCGCACCACCGCGTGGCGAATTTCTGCTCCTCGCGCGTCGACGTGATGCAGGACGTTGCAGAGCGAGTCGACGAGCTCCGCCAGGCGATCGGGGCGCGACGATCCGTCCATGTCGCTCACGGGTCGTTCGACACGTCAGCCCACCACCGCGGACGTGCCCAGGTGCACCACCGGCCGAAACCCCGTCAAGGAACGTTCCCATGACATCGAGTCAACTGTGGATCAACCCGTCGACCGATGCGTTGTCGTGCTCGATCGTTTCGGTGGTCAGCCGACGCGGATGAGGCCGTTGCGGAGTGCGTAGCTGACGGCCTCGAGACGGGAGTGCACGTTGAGCTTGCGGATGATGTTGTTCACGTGGTTGCGCACCGTGTTGACGCTCACGTACAGATCAGCGGCGATCTGTTCGGTCGTCAGCCCGTCGGCCAGACGGCGCAACACCTCGGTCTCTCGGGCCGTGAGGGCTTCGGTGGTCACCGTGCCTGGTCGGAGCAGCTTGAGCACACGGCTCAGCACCGCCGGCGCGAACGTCGCCTCGCCACGGGCGACGGCGCGGATGCCGTCGACGAGCTCCTCGAGGCCCTGCTCTTTCAACAGGTAGCCGTGGCAACCCGCTTCCACGGCACGAGACACCGACCAGTCGTCACCCCACGCGCTCACGATCAACACCTTTGCGTCGGGAGCGCCTGCGAGGATGTCGGGAACGAACGAGGTCGTGTCATCGCCGTCGGCCAGGCGCAGGTCGAGCACCACCACGTCGGGCGGGCGGGCTGTGATCGCGTGCATCGCCTCGGCGCGGGTGCGCATGCATCCGCACACGCGAAAGAGCCCCGTCGCCGTCAACGCCGCCGCAAGGGCCTGCGCCACCATGTCGTGGTCTTCGACGATCAACACGTCGATCAAGGGCTCATCCACCGTCGGCGATCCTAGGTCGGCCGGGGTGGTTGCACGCTGACGCCTCCAGACCGCGCCATCGAGATCGCGGCGACGCGTCACGCTGTCTTCGACACGTGCGCCGGACGGACCCGAGGGATTGCCGCGCTGTGGAGGCTGCCGAGTGCTGGACTGTCGTCATCCAACTGATCGATCACACCGTGACCGCTACGCCGCGCTCGCCCGGCGGACCCAACCCTGCGTCGTCACCGCAGGGCGTCGGCTCGGTCGCGCTCGCTGCGCCGGGAGCGCACGGTGACGAGTCCTCGGTGCTCGCCGCGCGACCTGTGGGTGGGCCGGGATCGAACCTGACGCCATGGGTGCGGGTCGTGCTGATGTATGTCGGGTGGGCCTCGCTCGGCGCCGTGCTCGCGACTGCGTGGGTGTGGCGTCAACGGATCACCGACCTGTTCGGGCCATGGTGGTTCCTCGCGGTCCCGCTGGCGGTGGCCACACTGCTGCTGCGCGAACGGCCCCAGCGACCGAAGTCGGCGGCTCATCCCGCGCTGCAGGTGAAGCGCAGCCAACACTGGTCGTACCGTCCGGTGATGCGCCCGCTGGGCCGACGCAGCGAAGTGCCGAACGTGTTCGTCGACGGCGACAGTTTCTCGTCGGCAGCGTGGCCTGGCGCCGATCTGGTCACCGCTCGACGCTGGACGGTCGACGCCAGCGAGCGCGTGGCGTCGCGCTTCGGCACTCGAGTCGCCGTGGTGGTCGGCGCCGATGCGGCCGGCGCCCCTGGCCGCGATCACGTACAGGTGCTGCCCGTGCCGAGCGACGGCACGATGCGTGACGCACTGTGGGAGCTGGTCGCTCCGGTCGATCCCGAGTTGCCGATGCTGTTCGTCACCGACGACGACGATGCTGCGGCTGCAGCACGCGCCCACGGGGCACAGATCATGCCTTGCCGTGGCTGGATGACCCTCGCCGCCAGGGTCACGGCCGACACCTGACCGACCGGTTCAGGTCGGCCCGTTCAGACCGACCGGTTCATGACCGGCTGTCGTCACTGACCGCACCCTTGCAGTGGCCACCGATGATGTCGGCCAGCTCGCCGACGATGTCGAACGGCTCCGCCGTCTCCACCTCGTGGAGCGCCATCCCCAGCACGGAAGCCGTGCTGGCTACGGCCACGGCTGTGCTCTCTGGACGTCGTCGGCTCGCACCGGACGATCACCGAGACCATGCTCTCGATCGGTCCCATCTCCGCCATCGAAGCCCGCCTGCTGGCCATTCGGCAGCGGCTCGCGCCGCAGAGCGCGGTGGCCACGTCTCCGGTCGGGCTCTCCCTGGAATCGATCACACCCGATCCGGTCGCATCCGGTTTCGATCCGTTCGGTGCCGTGTATCAGGAGGCATTGGAAGCGCGACCCAGCGCTCAGTCGAGCTCGCCGATGGCCGTTCCTGTCGGGGGGATCTACACCGAAGGGCTGCAGGACGCCAGCGGTGCGAGCGTTGGCCGCATCGGTGGCTTCGGGCCCATGCCAGTGCCGAATGAGCTGCAGGCCTACGGCAACGGCCGCATCCCGCCCGGTGTGCTGCTGCCGATCGGACAGGGCGGACATGCGCTGTATGCCCCCGCTGCTGAGGCGTGGAAGGCAGCCGTCGAGGCCGCCGCCGCCGACGGCGTCACGCTGCGCGTGACCGACACCTACCGCTCGTACGAGCAGCAGGTGGATCTGGTCGAGCGCAAGGGCCTGTACTCCGAGGGTGGGTACGGCGCCGTTCCGGGCACGTCCAACCATGGATGGGGCATGGCGCTCGATGCCGATGTGAACGATCCGGCAACGCTGAGATGGATGCGGTCGAACGGTCATCGCTTCGGGTTCGTGGAGGCCGTGCCCCGCGAACCGTGGCACTGGGAGTTTCGGCCCATACAGGCGTGACCAGGACTGACCAGGCCTGACCAGGCCTGAACAGGTTCGGCTGGCCCGCTGACGGGAACACGTTCAGAGGGATGCCGGGGGAACGGCGGGGGATTCAGTCCCGAAACCCCTGCGGGTGCGGTGCCGATCCGAACAGTGATGAGGGCCCAACCAGGGCAGGGATCCACGGATTGGAACCCACACAGACACACCCCACACGGAGGTAGGGAAAATGCGTATCAATCAGAACGTGATGGCCAACAACGCTTCACGTAACTTGGCCGGCACCAGCGTCATGCTCGGCAAGAGCCTCGAGAAGCTCTCGTCGGGCTTCCGGATCAACAGGGCAGCCGACGACGCTGCCGGTCTCGTCATCAGCCAGGGCCTGCGTGCCCAGACCAGCGGTCTTCGCCAGGCAACCCGCAACGCCCAGGACGGCATCAGCGTCGTCCAGACGGCGGAAGGTGCGCTCAACGAAGTCCACACCATGCTGAACCGCATGCGTGACCTGTCCGTCCAGAGCGCCAACACCGGTGCGAACGACTCGGCAGCTCGCTCGGCGGCCCAGGCCGAGATCACGGCCCTCAGCACAGAGATCACCCGTATCTCGACCACCACCAAGTTCGGTTCGACGCAGCTGCTCGATGGTTCGTACGGTGTGACCCCGGCTCGCGCCGGCGGTTTCGACGCCGACAATGCCATCACCCACAGTGCAGGTGACGACTTCCAGATCAACATCAACGGTCTGGGCAACGTCACTGTCGACCTGAACGCGATGGCCGGTGTGACCGGCACGGCGGCTGCGTCGTCGATCGAAGGTTCCATCAACGCCGCTCTGGCTGCGTCGGCCACGCCTGGAATCCAGGCGTTCGCCGGCAAGGTGAAGGTCAGCGCCACGACCCAGGGTGCCGGCACGGCGCTCACCGTCGAGGTGTCGGGCCTGACCTCAGGTCAGACCTTCTCCCTCACCGACGGCACGGGTACTCCCCTTGCCGAGATGAACCTCACCGGCACGATCACTGCCGCCGCAGGTTCGGGTGGCACCTTCCAGGTGGGCGCCAACTCCGGTGAGACGGTTGCGCTGAGCATCGCCAGCGTGTCGGCCGCGACCCTGTCGATCAGCGCCCTCAACGTCACGACGGATGCAGGCGCTGCCTCGGCCATCACGGCACTCGACTCGGCCATCGCGTCGGTGTCGACCACCCGTGGCAACCTCGGTGCGCTCCAGAACCGCTTCGAGTCCATGATCAACAACCTGCAGGTCTCCACCGAGAACATCTCGGCCTCGGAGTCCCGCATCCGTGACACGGACATGGCGATGGAGATGGTGTCG
>JAYSLK010000240.1:0-2749 GCA_043725585.1 Actinomycetota bacterium | reverse complement strand
CCGGCTGCCCGAGCGGCCGTTCCTCGCTCAGCGCGACGAACTGATCGAACTGCTCGACATCGGGTCGCTCGTCGACAAGCCGGTGCGCAACCTGTCGCTCGGCGAGCGGATGAAGGCCGAGATCGCCAACTCGCTGTTGCATCGGCCCCAGGTGTTGTTCCTCGACGAACCCACGCTCGGCCTCGACGTCACCATGCAACGCCGCATCCGCAGCTTCCTCGCCGACTACAACCAACGTCATGGCGCCAGCGTCATGCTCACCACGCACTACATGGCCGACGTCGAGGCGCTGTGCGAGCGCGTGATCGTGATTCATCACGGCGTCATCCTGTTCGACGGTCAGTTGCGCGATCTGGCCGAGAGGTTCGCCAGTCACAAGACGCTCGTGGTCACCCTCGACGAGCCATCCGATCTCTCGTCCTACGGACAGGTGATGGAGCACATCGGCACGCGCACCACGCTGCGGATCGAACGCAACCAGACCGCATCGGTGACCGCACGGCTGCTGTCCGAGTACGACGTGCGCGACCTCACGGTCGAGGACCCGCCGATCGACGACGTGATCGAGCTGGCCTTCGCCAGTGGGACGGTGGAGCGGTGACCGAACTGGTCGCGGTCGAGGGTCAGCCCCGCATTGGTGTCCTCGATGGTGAGCAGCGCGATGGTCGGGTGCGCTCGATGGTGCGGCTGTATGCGACCCTCGCCCGAACGTCGATCATGGAGCAGTTCCAGTACCGGGCAGCGAACTACTTCTACATGATCGGCATGATCACCGAGCCCGTCATCTACCTCGTGGTCTGGTCGACGATCGCTCGCCAGCAGGGCGGAGACATCGACGGCTACACGGCGGGAACCTTCGCCGCCTACTACATCGTGTGGACCCTCGTCCGGAACATGAACATCGTCTTCACGCCTTTCGGTTGGGAGGAGAGGATCCGGGAGGGGACGCTGTCGGCGCAGTTGGTGCGACCGATCCATCCGATCCACTACGACCTGGGCTCGTTCGCCGGATACAAGCTGGTGGTGATCGTGCTGTGGCTGCCGATCGCCGGCGCGCTGGCCATGATCTTCAAGCCGGAGCTGTCTCCATCGGTCGCCCAGATCGCAACGTTCGCCGTCGCGATCTGGGGGGCGTACCTGATTCGATCGTTGCTGCTCTGGATGCTCGGCATGATCACGTTCTGGACCACCCGGGTGACCGCGATCTTCGAGGTCTACTTCGCGCTCGAACTGCTGTTGTCGGGTCGGTTGCTGCCGGTCGCGTTGATGCCCGACTGGGTGCAGGACCTGGCGCAGTACCTGCCGTTCGAGTCGACGTTCGGCTTCCCGATCACATCGCTCGTCGGTCCGATCACGAATGCCGAGCTGGTCGAGGGACTGCTGCGCCAGTTGATGTGGATCGCGATCGGTACGGTCGGGGTGAACCTGATGTGGCGCCGAGGCGTGAAGGCCTACACGGCGGTGAACGGATGAGTTCGTCACCGCCCACGGATCGTGAGCTCGAGCGCAGGCGATTCGCCGGCCTCCGCCTCGCCCGCCTGCATCTTCGGGTGGGCGTGATGAACGAACTGCAGTACCGCGCCAACTTCGTGCTCCAGATGATCGAGTCGGTCGTCGCGCTGGGCACCGGCCTCGTGGTGCTGGCCCTCATCTTCGATCGCACCGACACCCTCGATGGCTGGACCCGTCCGCAGTTGCTGGTGGTGATGGGCGTGTTCACGATGGTGGGCGGGATCATCGGGTTCGTGATCGAACCCAACATGGGTCGGGTGATGACCGACGTGCGGCAGGGCACCTTCGACTACGTGCTCACCAAGCCGGTCGATTCGCAGCTGTTATCGGGCGTGCGCGAGTTCCGTGTGTGGCGGCTCACCGATGTGGCGCTCGGGCTGGTGGTGCTGGTGTGGGGCGTGACCGGGCTCGACACCTCATTGCGCGTCGTCGATGCCCTCGCATTCGCCGCCAGTCTGGCCGCCGGGAGCACCCTGGTGTACTGCCTGTGGCTGATCGTGACCAGTGGTGCCTTCTGGTTCGTGCGAATGAACGAGGTGCAGGAGTTGTTCACGGGCCTGTATCGGGCGGGGCAGTACCCGGTGACGGTGTACCCCGCATGGTTGCGCCTGCTGCTCACCTACCTCGTGCCGATCGGCTTCGCCATCACCGTGCCATCGGAGTCGCTCACCGGCAGGCTCACGTGGCAACGGGGTGCCATCACCGTCGGGTTCCTGGTGCTGGCGTTCACCCTCACCCGGTTCGTCTGGGTGCGCGGTACCCGCCGATACAGCGGCGCCTCCGCCTGACGTCGGGCTCGGACCCAATGGGGATCGATGCGGGCGAGCACCTCGTCGAGCGTGGGCCACGGCGGTCCGGCTCGCAGCACGTGAGTCCACCCATGGCGCGTGGCCGCACCAGGTTGGGATCTCGCAGAACAATTCTTCGATATCGAGTTGAGGATCGAACGTACGTACTGCATCTCTGCTTCACTCCAGTTGTCGACGATTAGTGGGATTTGAGGGTGTCGAGGGGGTGTGGGTCGGTGTTGACGCATTGTTGGACGAGTCGGAACCAGAGCAGCCCGCGAGAGCGACTGGTGCGCCGGTTGAACCGGAACGTGTACTCATCGAGGTAGTAGGCGAGATGGGTCTCGGCCTGGCCGTCGTGCAGGGTTCCGGTGAGCCATCGCTTCACGAGCGATGCGACTTGATGCACGCCGGGAAGCAGGTCGTGGGCGGGCTCGCTCGAGGAGTAG
>JAYSLK010000239.1:0-12698 GCA_043725585.1 Actinomycetota bacterium | reverse complement strand
TGCACGATGCACGCCTCTTGGCCCTGGACGCACACGACGACCGTGAGCCCGCTGCCTGGGGCGAGCGAGGCTCCGAGCACCTGGAACGATCGAGGGTCGGCAGTGGGAACCAGTTCGAGCGTCGGATCGTCCGGAACGAGTTGGGCCGGGTCGAATGCCAGCTCGACCTGCGCGCTCGGGCTGCCGGGGTAGCTCACGCGAACGACGCAGCGTGTGAGTCCGCAGTCGACGTCTTCGAATTGCCCGGCGGGATCCACCAGCACTCGAGTGATGACGTACGGCACGACGATCGCCCCGCCGCTCGGCTCGGCCTCGCCCTCCGGCACCTCGACGCATGGCCCCGTCTCGGCGGCATCACAGACGCGGATGCTCAGCCCCTCGACGGCGTCGCCGACGAGGTTGGCCACTTCGATCGCGACCTCCTGGCCGTCGACGAGTGCGGTGCTCGGCGTGACCGTGAGGTCGACCGCCGATCGCTGCGGCGAATCGGGATCGAAGGTCAGCGTGATCAACGGCGCGCCCGGAACGAGACCGATGTCCTCGCCGATGGCGAGGCGGAGGACACACCGACCCACCTCTGCTGCGCAGTCCACCTCGGGGTCGTGCGGAATGATCCGACGCACATCGATGGTGGCCGCGCCGCTCGCGAAGGTGCCGAACACGATGTTTGCGCCGGCCCAGCACACCCGCAGGTCCTCGAGATCGCACTGCACCACACGAGCCTCGGGATCGAATCCGGCGCCCATCACCGTGACGGTTTGCTGATCGATCAGCCCGTCGGTCACGTCGGCGGTCAGCGTCAGCGCACCTGCCGGGGCGGTCGTCTCCGGAGGGACGGTCGTGATCGTGGTTGCGACGGCAGCTTCGGTCGTCTCGCTCGACGACGACGAGTCGTCGTCCGATCTACAAGCTGCCATCGTCCCCACGAGGGCGAACACAGCCAGAACCGTGGCAGCACGTGCTGATCGATTCACTGCAGTTTCCTCCTTCGACGCGGCGTGCGCTCACATCTTGGCCGCCCTCCGGTTCGTTCGGGTGGACACGGCTGAAGGTTCCCTCATCTCGTGGATGTGCCGGGAGGCCCCGCTGGCCTGGAAAGGTCCAGCACTCGGTCGAGCGGCTGCGTCAGACTGGTTCGGTGACGATCGAGATGACACCCATCGGTGTAGTGCACAACGATCGGTCCGAGGCGGTCGACGACGACTGGGATCGAGTGAACAGCACCATCCAGCTCGACCTCGGCCTCCTGGGCGACGATGCAACCGCCGGGCTGCGTTCGTTCTCCCATGTGGAGGTCGTCTTCGTGTTCGATCGGGTGGATCCCGATGGTGTGGTGCGCGGCAGCAGGCATCCACGAGGGAACCCGGAGTGGCCCGAGGTCGGCATCCTCGCCCAGCGGGCCAAGAACCGACCGAACCGCGTGGGCACCACGGTGTGCGAGCTGATGGCCGTGCGGCCGGGCGGCATCGTGGAGGTGCGCGGGCTGGATGCGATCGACGGCACCCCGGTGATCGACATCAAGCCGTACATGGCCGAGTTCGGTCCGCGTGGCGATGTGATCCAACCCTCGTGGAGCAGCGAGCTGATGGCGGGTTACTGGACGCTCGGACGCGACGAGCACCAGCAGGTCGACCCCGACCGTTGGCTCGCAGAGGTGTTGCGTTCGCCCAGCGATCACGGTCGGCTCGACCTCGTGGTGCGCCGTCCGGACAACAACGAGCGCGAGGTGCTCGTGTCCGGTGAACTCGACCCGGCCGTCGGACTCGTCGGCGACAACTGGCTCAGCCGTGGCAGCCGGTCGCGGGCCGATGGATCTGCCGACCCAGGCGCGCAGCTCAACATCATGAACTCGCGCTGCGCTCGGTTGGTGGCCGGCGGCGACGAACGGATGTCGTTGGCCGGCGACCAACTGTTCGTCGATCTCGACCTGTCGCCCGAGAACCTCCCCGCGGGAACCCGGCTCCAGATCGGTTCGGCGGTGATCGAGGTGACCGCCACTCCGCACACGGGCTGCGCGAAGTTCACTCGGCGGTTCGGGCTCGCAGCGCACCGCTGGATCAATGGCCACGTCGGCAAGCAGCACCGGCTGCGAGGCATCTGCGCCATGGTCGTCGTGGCCGGAACCATCAACGCCGGCGACGAGATCGTGAAGCTCCCCTCGGCAGCCACCTGACCGCGACCTGACCCTCCGAATCGATCAGATGCAGTAGCCGAAGCCGTCGGTGGAGCCGTCGGTGGAGCCGTCGGTGGAGCCGGCCCCGGCGTACAGCTCGAAGGTCCCGCCGGAACCACAACCGACCGTGACGCCGTTGGCGACGGCAGTTCCTGCGCCGTTCCAGTTCAGCGTCGATGTTCCCGTGAAGCGCGCTCGTCGAGGTGCGGTGTCGGCGGCGATGCCGATGGGGAGCTATGACGTGGTTCGCAACACTGGCGGTGTGGGTGCGACCATGAAGCCGGTGTGGAGCTCGTCGCCGGAGTCGACCACGCTGAACCGTGTGACCGCCTGGGCATCGGGCGAGAGACGGCGATGATCGCTCGCGCTGATGCACGGCAGGATCGGCTCACGGAACCACGGCGCATAGAACTCGACGTTCGGGATCGCCCGCCTGTGGTCGGACAGGTTGGGCGTACCGCCGTGCCACGCGCGCAGTCGCGGATCTGCACCGAGCCGGCAGGTGCAGGGCACACCGTGCTGAGCCGCATCCACTCGGGTTCTTCGTCCAGGGTGGGAATGGGCGCTCGCGAATGCTGAGAGCCGGGATCTGCCGGGTGGGGCCGTTGAGCGGCGTCGAGTCGACCGTCAACACGTTCACGCACAGGTAGGGGCACGGCAGGTCACGTGTCGAGAGATGGCCACGTGGGTCGGAGAACGAGCTGAACGGGGTCTTGCGCGGGTCGACGAAGTCGCGCATGTCGGAGTGCAGCGGTTGGTACTCGGTCGCACCGGGAAGGCAGAAGTCGCCGCTCGCGGCGCGCAGCATGTAGGCGGCCGAGCCGAAGATCGCCGTGACGATCGGCGTCACCGTCGGAAGGTCGACGAGCATCTGCCATGCCGGGAGGTGCAGCATGCTCCTCGTGATGCTCGACCCCCCGAAGGAGTAGCGATGCGAGCCGCGGTTGCCCGAGCGGTGGGGGTCGAGCGCGATGATCGCGTCCATTGCCTCCTCCGCCTCTGTCCGTATCCGGGCGAGCTGGTCCGGGTCGAGCGCGTCTCGCACGACCACGAATCCGTCTCGCTGGAAGATCCGCACGGCGCGCTCGACCTCCGCAGCTTCGAGCACCTCCAGGCCGCGGATGCCGTTGCTCGACTGGAGGTAGGACCGGCGCCGATGCAGCTCCGCCTCGCCCGGTTCGGTTGCGTTCGGTTCGTCGGCGGTCATGGCGATCTCCCGTACGGACGTGGTGGTGCGTTCGAACCGTACTCACGACGCCCTGGGGCGCGGTACATCACGGATCGCGGCCTCGGTATCGTGGCAGTCATCCGGCGCACGCATCCCCCGCTCAGCACTCGATACACCGCCGACGACGGGCGCGACGTTCCGCTCGGCCATCCCGCTCGCCCGATGTGGCGTGGCCGTGTGCACATGGTTGCGCTCTGGTTCGTCGTGCCTGGAATGGGGTTGCTCATCGGATCGGCCGACGGTCAGCGCGCTCGCATCGGCACGATCGTCTACGCACTCGGCCTGTGCTCGATGTTCACGACCTCCGTCGTGTACCACCGTTGGGTGCACGGCCTCCAGTCCCGTGCCATCTGGCGTCGTCTCGACCACGCCGCCATCTACGCCGCCATCGCAGGCTCGGCGACGCCGTTGGCCTTGGTGTCGATGGCGCCCGGCACCGGTCTCGCCCTGGCGCTCGCCCTGTGGGCGACGGCACTCCCGGGCGTCGCACTGAAACTCGGCCACTGGCACCATGGTGATGTGGTGGGGACGGTGCTCTATTTCGTGTTGAGCGCAGAGTGCCTGGTCGTCATCCCGGCGCTGTTCCACAGCGACGGTGCGACGCCGGTGGTGCTGTGTTTCGCTTCCGGTGCCATGTACGTCGCAGGTGCGGTCATGTTCGGCCTCAAGCGTCCGTCGCTCCGACCCGGCATCTTCGGCTATCACGAGGCTTGGCACGCGATGACGGTGGGCGCCGCAGCAACACACTTCGTCGCGGTGTGGATCACCTGCACCTGAGGGCAGGTCACATCCGAGCTGTGACCCGGCCGGCGTGCCCATCGATTCGAACGCCACCCTCACGTTATGGTGGTCTCGATCGACCGTTGGTCGTGGGTGCACATGAAGGATCATGGAGCCGAGTAGGCCTCGGCACCTGAGGCGGGGGTGACAGCGCATGATCGACGAAGCGTTCGGGGAACGCTTGCAGCTTGCCTTCAATGCACCGGCCGAGTTGCCGGTGCACCAGTTGTTCAACGAGTGGTGGAGCCACGCTCCTGCGGCGGTGTCGCAGGGGTACGTCGACATGTTGATGGCCGATCCGACGTTTCGAACCTTCATCGACGAGGGACGATTCGGCGCGCCAATCGATCTCGCCGCCCTCGGCGACGCGCCCGTTGGATCCCTCGGGCGCAGCTACCGAGACTGGATCGTCGACAACGGCCTCACGGAGGCGATCGCGGTGGACTACCGGCGATACCACGACAGCCTGGAGCGCTCGGGCAAGCTCGACGGGATGCCCCAGGAGCTGCGATTCGCGATCCTCCGCGGGTTCCAGGTGCACGACTTCTTGCACGTGCTCACCGGTTACGACTCGTCGAGCAGAGGCGAGCTGGCGCTCCAGGCTTTCAGCCTCGCCCAGTTCCCGTTCCCCTACTTCGGCATGTGGATGTCGGTGGTCACCACTCGGATGACCTTCCACCAACCGACGATGATCGCCGCGACGATGGATGCGATCGCCGACGGATGGCAGTACGGACGCGCAGCGGGAAACCTGATGGCGCAGCCGTGGGAGGACCTGCTCGGAGAGCCGGTGATGGCATTGCGTGATCGCTTCGACGTGCGACCGAGTCCGCTCGCAACCCGGATGATCGCTCGTGCCGCTCGGTGACCATCGGGCGCACACGCGCCCCTGGCCGGCGTTCGTCTGGTCCGTCGGCGAGGAAGGATCTGACCCGATCGTCGAGGTCGATGGCGCTCCGTTTCGTCACGACCAGTACCGGCAGAGCGGTCACTACGATCGGATGGACGACGACCTTCGAGCGATCGCTGTGCTCGGCATCGAGGTCGTCCGCTACGGAATGCCTTGGCGGATCGCCGAGCCACTCCCAGGCGTGTACGACTGGACGCTGTGGGACCGCGCTCTGGCCGCGTGCGCCGATGCCGGCTTGACGCCGGTGATCGATCTGCTTCACTTCGGGCTTCCCGATCACTACCACGGTTTCGCCGATCGGTCGTGGGTCGACGGGTTCTGTCGGTACGTCGACGCGTTTCTGGCCCGTTACCCCGAGCCGATGTGGTTCACCCCGGTCAACGAGCCCGGGATCACGGCCACGATGACGGCTCGTTGGGGCCTCTGGAACGACTGCCTCAGCACTGCGGTCGATCATGCGCGTGTCCTCGGCAACATCGTGCTCGCCAATCTGGAGGCGATCGCACGAGTTCGAGCCGATCGGCATGGATGGTGGATCGGTTCCGAGGGCTTCGACGTGTTCGTCGACGTCTCCGCGCGGTCTCGACACATCACAGAACGCCGCCAGGCGATCAGCTGGCTGGTCTGGGACCTCCACTTCGGCCTCGACCCGCTGCCGGCGGTCGCTGGCCACCTCGAGCCGATCGACGACGCGATCCGCTCCCGGATCGTGGACCTCGCGGTTCGAGACGACCTCGTCGCAGGTCACGACTTCTACCCCACCTCGCTCCAGCCTGTCGGCGGACCGGCACCACAATGGACGGTGGATGACCGGATCGAGCTCGGCATGACCGCACTGCGGGCGTGGCACGAGCGCTACCGCCAACCGTTCTGGATCTCCGAGACGTCGAATCTTTCGCTGCCGACGGACGATCAGATCCCGTGGCTGATCCGCCTGGTCGCCGGGCTCGACCAGCTCGCACAGGACGGTCTGCCGGTGCGCGGTCTGTGCTGGTACAGCCGCGGCGATCAGTACGACTGGCAGACCGGTCTCGCGAGACCGACCGGGGCCATCACCGAGGTCGGTTTGTTCGACACCGCGAGGTCGCCTCGACCTGTCGCCGCCACCCTCGCAGCGCTCGTGGCGGCACGATCCGAACCGACCGATCGGAGTCCACATGCACATCGGTGACGACGTACTCGAGGCCGTTCGAACCAACGGCTACGCCGTGATGGAAGGCTTCCTCACCACCGACGAACTCGCCGGTGCGCGAACGGGGCTGTTCGAGGAGTACCCCCGACCAGACGACTACTTCGCGAATCCCGACCGGTACCAGCACCTCGTCAAGCACCAGTTCGCCGGGCTCCGAATCGGACCATTCGAGTCGTGGCCGCTGACGCGACTGGCCTTCCATCCGGACCTGGTCGACGCGGCCGAGCGCTTCTGTGGAACCGCCGATCTCGACCTCTACAAGATCGAACTGTGGGGCAAGTACAGCGGCACTGTCGACTACGACCAAGCTCCCCATCGCGACTACGGCAACCACAGCCTCGTGGTGCCTCGCCGCGATCTTCGCTGGCCGCAGCTCACCACGTTCACGCTCCTCTCCGACGTCACCCTGGGCGATGGTCCCACGAACGTCGTCCCCAGACGAGTCGGCGACCGGACGCCACTGGTTCCCAACGAACTCGAGCGCGGACTGTTCGCCGATGACGAGATCGCAGTCACCGGGCCCGCGGGCACGATCTTGCTCTACACCACCGATGTCATCCACCGCGGCTCGGCCATGACGGGTACCGATCGCAGCCGATTCGTCCTGCTGGCCGACTACGCCGCACGTGGCAATCCCTGGATGGGAAAGATGAGCTGGCCGGGGCTGGCCAACCGCCCTGCGTTCACCACGCTCATGGCGAACGCAACGGTTCGCGAACGGGATCTGTTCGGATTCCCCGCCCCCGGTCATGAGTACTGGAACGAGCAGACGCTCGTGGACGTCGCGGCCCGATGGACGGGCATCGACCTCACGCCGTATCGCGCCAATGGGCCGTGATCGCGACCGGACCCGACCGGACCCGACGGGCGGTCAGGGCGACTCGATCAGTGCGTCACCGCCCGTTCGAGCCCGTCGAGGATGAGGTCGAGCACGAAGGTGAAGTCGTCGTGTCGATGGCCGCGCTCGGCGTGGTACCCGAGGTGGGCCACGAACAACGGGTTGTCGTCGGCGGCCGCGTTCGCAAGGAATCGCTCTGCTTCCTGCGCGAGCGCGGCCGGACGTTCGCCGAACCCGATCTGCTGCTGGCTGAATCCTTGGACGTGGACCATCACCGCATGGAACCCGAGGTCTGCGACATCGTCGGGCAACCCGGCGATCGACAGGGCACGCAACATGTCCTCCATGTGCTGCCTGCGTGCCGGGCCGGGGAACGTGCCGGTGAGCAGCGCCGCAGACCACGGATGCCGCACGAGCGCGTCGCGGGCCGCGAGGGCAGTGGTTCGCAAGGCACGTCGCCAACCGAGCGCAGCGTCCATCGGCGGGATCTCTGCGTAGACCCGATCGAGCATCTCGGCCAGCAGGTCGCCCTTGTTCGACACGTGGTTGTACAGCG
Source organism: Actinomycetota bacterium (assembly GCA_043725585.1). Lineage (GTDB taxonomy): Bacteria > Actinomycetota > Acidimicrobiia > Acidimicrobiales > Ilumatobacteraceae > VFMC01. The sequence continues at coordinate 5,021 of JAYSLK010000239.1, read as the reverse complement.
ACATCACCTCGCAGCCCAGCTTGGTGGCCACCTTGCGCATGCTCACGCCGCTCAACCCGTCCCGGTCGGCGATGGCGGTCCCCGCGGCGACGATGCGTTCGCGCGTGAGCGGTCGACGTGGGCGGGTTGACATACGTACAGCGTACGCATAACGTACGGCGTATGTCATACATACACCGTACGTCAGTCGATGATCGACAAGGAAGACACATGCATGCATTCACGGCCAACCGCTACGGAGGCCCCGAAGTGTTGGAGCTCGACGAGGTCGAGCTCCCCGAGCCTGCAGCGGGTCAGGTGCGGCTCCGCGTCGTCGCGGCGTCGGTGAACCCGCTCGACTGGCACCAGCTGCGCGGCGAGCCTTGGCTCGTGAGGATGACCGGTGGGATCCGGCGCCCGAAGCAGACGGTGATCGGCACCGACGTGGCCGGAGTGGTCGACGCCGTGGGCGACGGGGTCGACCGGCTTCAGATCGGCGACCGCGTGTTCGGTGCCGGCATCGGCACGTTCGGTCCCTGGGCGCTGGCCCTGGCGAAGCGCCTGGCGATCGTGCCCGACGGCGTCGAGCCGCCCACCGCTGCATCGCTGCCGATCGCCGGGTGCACTGCCCTCCAGGCGGTTCGGCGCTCCGGGATCGGTGCGGGTTCGAAGGTGTTGATCGTGGGAGCATCGGGCGGCGTCGGCACGTTCGCCGTGCAGCTCGCGGTCGCCGTCGGCGCCTCGGTCACCGGCGTGTGCAGCACCCACAACCTCGAGCTGGTGCGTTCACTGGGTGCGAGCGATGTGGTCGACCACACCGCCGGCGGGCTCGACGCCCTCACCGGTCCCTTCGATGCGATCATCGACAACATCGGGTCGCTTCCGTTCAAGCGGTGCAAGCAACTTCTGACGAAGGGTGGCGCGTACGTCGTGGTCGGCGGACCTGACGGCGGCCGCTTGCTCGGTCCGCTCACCCACCTCGTCCGGGCGAAGCTGGCGTTCACGACCGGCGGTCGGAAGGCCGTGCCGTTCCTTGCCGCGATCGAACCCGACGACCTGAGCGAACTCGCCCGCCACGTGGCCGACGGTTCGCTCGTGCCGGTGATCGAGCGCACGTTCGCAACCAACGACCTGCCCGATGCCATCCGGCACGTCGAGACCAAGCACACCCGCGGCAAGGTCGTCCTGAGCGACACGCTGGTGTGGCCATGAGGTCTGCATCAACGGGCGGCAGACACGCGGTCGATGCGAGGCACATCACCGGCGGCGCAGAGAGGTCATGACCCTCGACCGCCGGGCCGCAGTTTCAGTGCGGACAGAGCGCGGTCAGCAGCGGTTCCAGATGATGGAGTTGGTAGAGGCTGAAGCCGGCGGTGACGACGATGCTCGACCACAGCACCAGGAGCTGGGCGCGATGCGGGTTCGGAATCGGCGGTTCCAGGAGCGCACGAAAGGTCTCTCACATGAGCCGTCGCCTCACCGCATCCGCCATCGCCCTCGCACTCACCGTCACCCTCGCCGCATGCGGGTCCGAGGACTCGTCGGCCGACACCACCCCGGCCACTGGGGCTCCTGGTGGATCCACACCCTCCGCCGCACTGAACACGGCCGACGTCGAGTTCGCCCAAGGCATGATCGCCCACCACGAACAAGCCATCGAGATGGCCGAGATCGCGCTCGACCACAACGTCGGCGCCAGCACGGAGGTCATCGACCTCGCCACCCGGATCAAGGGTGCTCAGGACCCCGAGGTCGAGCTGATGACCGGCTGGCTCACCGCCACAGGCGAACCCGTCGCGATGGACATGAGTGATGGCCACGACATGTCGTCGATGGACGGCATGATGACCGCCGAACAGATGGACGGCATGGCAGCAATGACCGGGCCCGAGTTCGACCAGATGTGGCTCGAGATGATGATCGACCACCACGAAGGCGCGATCAGCCAGTCCGAAACCGTCAAGGCGGGCGGCTCGAACGCCGACGTGCTCACGCTCGCCGACCAGATCATCACCGCCCAGCAAGGCGAGATCGCAGAGATAGAAGGCCCTGCTCCAGGGCTGAACACCTCGCCGCCGACCGATCCATTCCGATGTCGGGCGATCGAGGATGTCCGTGATCACGGGTGCCCCCTCCGCTGGCGCAAGGTCGGTTCGGCGGGGGCCTTCCAGGAACGGTACCGGTCGCTGCGGGTGCGCTCTCGCTCAGCCGTCGAGGTCGCGCAGCACGCCACGCGCGTCCGCCATGTGTGGCGTACGCGGGCCGTACACGCTGAGGAGCCTTGCGCGCACGGGCGCTCGATACGTGCCGCGCGATCCCGACGGCACGCGGATGAGCTCACCCGCGCCACCCACGACCTCGACGCCGCCGGCTTCGAGGTGCAGTTCGCCGTCGAGAACGTAAACCCACTCATCGTGGAGGTGTTCGTCCGACCATTCCTGGCGACGTAACTCCCACTCGAAGAACGCAGGCCCTGCGGGATCGTGCTCGACGGGCACGATCACCCGTCCCATCGGGCGTCCCGGACGTGGGAGCGTCGGCGCTGCGCCGAACAGCTGCGGTGCGCGACTCCCCGTCGCCGCCGGGCCCGTTTGCCGTTCACGACGGAGGATCGCGTACGCGAGCGCGTCGAAGCGGGTGCCGTCGGCCTGGCGCCAGGCCTCCACCATCCGCCCCTCAGAGCGGTAGCCGCATCGCTCGAACACGCGCTGCATCGCACGGTTGTCGCTGCGGGTCGTCGCCTCGACACGGTGGAGTTCCGGGAAGGTGTCGAAGAGGTGGTCGGTGAGCCATCTGAGCGCGGCCGTGCCGACGCCCCGCCCACGATCGGATGCGGCGAGGCGGAGGTCGATCAACGGACTGCCGTCGACGACGTCATCGAGGTCGTACGCCCGGACGAGGCCGACCGTGCGGCCGTCGTCGCGCACCCAGAACCCAGCGACATCGTCACCGGCGATCGCAACCGCCGCGGCAGCGTCGGCCGTGAGGCGAGGCTCGCCGTGGAACGGCCACTCGTTCGACACGAGGAACTCCACCGCCGCTGCCGCATCGCCTTCAAGGACGGGATCGAACGTGAGCGCCACATCGGAAGCCTTGCATGACCGTCGAGCCACGAGTGTGTTTCAGCCCCCGTGCGCCGGCGCGACGCCAGGGCAGACACGGCTCCATGGGTCGGATGCCTTCGACGACGTCGCCCGGAAGTGGCCGCGAGGACCTCCGGGGCGATTGAATCGTGTTCTGATGCGACCGAGTCACGCCGCCCGCGAACGACACCTGCGCTTGGCGGTCGCTGTCACGGCAGCGTGGGCAATGCTCGCGTCGTGCAGCTCCGGCGACGGCAGTGTCGCCAGTGCGGGAGCGCTCGCTGACGGCTCGACGGCGAGCGTCGGGATCCCCGATGCAACGCCGCCCACCACCGTGCCCGAGCCCGTCTGTGTTGTGGGGGCGCAGCAGGGCGACTCGCTCACGGCGATCGCCGAACGCAACGGCATCACGCTCGAGCAGTTGGAGCAGGAGAACTTGCTCGATCCGACCGACGTGTTCCTCCCCGGACACGAGTTCGACGTCTGCATCGGCGACGGCATCGACCAGGCCGACCCGACGCTCGTCGAGCCGCCACCGGAGGCAGTGATGCGCCAGCAGACCGAGTTGAACGAGCTGTTCGCGTCCACCTCGATGCTGCCGCTCGGGGTCGACGGGGACTCGGGCGGGTTGACTCGCCAGGCGGTCTGTGTGGCGCGGATGGCGCTCGGGTTGCCCGTGCACGGCCGCCACCTGGTGCCCGGGAGCGACGAGGAGGCCACGATCTTCGCCGCGAGCGAGATCCGCATCCCGCTCGGCGCCCCGACCGACAGCGACAAGTGGATCCTCGTCGACCAGACCTGTGAGGTGATCTTCACCGGCGAGGGCAACGACCGGGTGGTGGACGTGTTCCCCACCTCGACCGGCGAGGCGGGTCACGAGACCTTCAACGTCCGCGCCCGAGCGTTCCGGTTCGATCCCGCCCTCGACAACGAAGGGTGGCACGACAGTTCGAGCTTCCCGGTCTCGGTCGACAACGTGCTGAACGGCAACATGTACAAGCCGATCTACTTCAACGACGGCCAGGCGATCCACGGAGCCGAGTTCGTGCCTCCCTACCCCCGGAGCAAGGGGTGCGCACGCACGTTCCCGAAGCACCAGGACATGATCATCGAGTGGCTCGGTCTGCTGGACCTGACCGAGGCCACATGGAAGACCCAGGACATCGATGTGACCGTCCTGGTACGAGGCCGCTACGTCGATCTCCCCGACGAAGCCTGAGCACCACCGTACGGGTCCGATGGCGGTGCACGCTGTCGCTCCGCAGAGGCATGAGGAGCACGCCGACGCCTTCAGTCTCCCGGCTCCAGGAAACAGCCGAGGTGTGCAGTAGCGCCGATCGCCGCCTGTGTGCCCACACTGGTGTGATGGATGAGATCGACCCACCCACGCCCCCAACCGCCGGGTCAGCGTGTCACCGCTCGGGTCGACGAGCGATCAGTCGATCCAGTAGCGCCGCTTCCGTGGACCACCCTCAGGGTTGTCGACGATGTTCTCAAGCACCCCGCCGCATCCAGTGATCACGCGCGCCGATGCGTCGTTGTCCTCGTCGCACGTGATGAGGACGCGATCGATGTCGTACGTTCGGGCGACGATCAGGCTCTGGGCAAGGATCCCCGTGGCGAAGCCTCGACCGCGGAACGCCGGACGAACGGCGTAGCCGATGTGCCACCTGCTGCAAGCAAGAAGTCGTTCAGCCGGTGACGGATCGATGTCCTGCCGACGAGGTCACCCCCGACGAACGCAAGGAGAAACGTCGCAGGGACCCACGGCGCGGGAAGCTGAGCTGATCGGCGAACGACGTCAAGTTGCTCGACGTAGTCAGCCCAGCGAGTGTGCGGCCCGAGCCCGATAGCGAGGTCGAAACCATCGACAACCAGTTCCTGGTGGGCGGACCTGACCTGTTCCTCGTCCGACATTCGAACTGGGCGGAGGCGGAGATCGGGGAAGCTCACCGTCGA
>JAYSLK010000238.1:0-10929 GCA_043725585.1 Actinomycetota bacterium | reverse complement strand
GGCCGGCCCTCGTACACGTCGCCGTTGTACGACATGCTGAGCGCGAAGGGCGGCCACTTCGGCGCCCGCGGCGGCTGGGAGCGGCCCACCTGGTTCGACCCCGAGGCCACGGTGACCGACGAGCCGTTGTCGCTGTTCCGCGACAACCCGTGGCGACCGTTGGTCGCCGCCGAGTGTGCGGCCGTGCGCGAACGGGTTGGCGTGCTCGACCTGCCGGGCTTCACGAAGGTCGAGGTCGAAGGTCCGGGCGCGGCGGCGTACCTCGATCATCTCCTGTGCACCAAGCTGCCCAAGGTCGGTCGGCTCACGCTCGCCTACGCCCTGCTGCCCGACGGCAAGGTGTTGAGCGAACTGACCGTGACCCGGTTGGCAGACGACCACTTCTACCTGTGCGGAGCGGCAAGCGCCGAGTGGCACGACCTCGACGTGCTCGAGCACGCATTGCCTGCCGACGGCTCGGTCCGTCTTCGCAACGTCACCCACGACCGCGGCTCGCTGATCGTGATGGGACCGCGATCGCGCGACGTGCTGGCCGCGGTCACCACGTCGCCGCTCGACAACGCGTCGTTCCCATGGCTCGGCGTCCGCGACATCGACACCGCCTTCGGTTCCGTACGGGCGATGCGGGTGAACTACGTGGGCGAGCTCGGTTGGGAGCTGCATGCCACCACCGAACAGCTCCCCACCCTGTACGCCGCGATCTGGGCCGCGGGCGAGGCTCACGGCATCCGCGACATCGGCATCTACGCCGTCGACAGCCTGCGCCTCGACAAATGCTACCGCGGCTGGAAGGGCGATCTGGAGATCGGGTTCTCACCCTTCGACGCGTCGCTCGACCGCTTCGTCGACCTGACCAAGCCCGACTTCGTGGGCAAGGACGCGCTCGTGGCCGAACACGCCGCCGGGTCGCCGTGGCGGTTCGTGCCGCTCACGCTCGACGAAACAGGCGAGGCCGACGCTCCGTTCTGTGCGTCGGTGTTCCAAGGAGATCGCCGAGTGGGCATCGTCACCAGCGGTGGCTGGAGCTTCACGCTGGGAGCCAGCATCGCGCTCGCCTACGTGGAACCGGCGTGCGCTGCGGCGGGTACCTCCCTCGAGATCGGGGTGTTCGGCACGCGCGTTGCCGCGACGGTGGGCGCCGAACCCCTCTACGACCCGACGAACGCCCGAATGCGCGCCTGACCGCGAGCGCGTCGCCGCTCAGTGGCCGAGTGGATGCCCGCGATGATCACCTGCCTGCGACCGCTGGCACCTTGCCGATCGTGTGGTCGGACTGCAGGTAGCGGCTGCCCGAGGTGGCGACCAAGCGGGCGCGACCTTCTGCGACGTTCGCGACCAACAGCTTCTCGGCGGCGACTCCCGACATCCAGTCCAACAGCCTGAACCGGGTGTCCATCAACGCACGATTGAGAGCGGCCGCCTCCACCAAGCGACCCGGCGAGTATGCCGCCCACGCCGAGTTCATGCGACCGTCGTACACGCGATACACGTCACCGTCCAGCAGCGCCACCGCGTATGCGGCGAGCTCACCGTCGAAACGGAGTGAAGCGATCTCGACGTCCCACCTTGCGTCGCCGCCTTCGAGTACACGACGCCAGAACTCTCGTTCAGCCGGTCGATCCAGGTCGCTCTGACGGCGCGACACGCGGTCACGCATCACGTGCACGGCTTCGACCTCATCGATGAGCGCCCCCGTGATCGCCCGACCGCGATCGAACGCGATCGACATGTTGAGTCCCGCAGCGTCGATCTTGGCCCGACTCCGCCTCAACTGCTTCTGCATGCTCTTGCTGAGCACCAGGTCGAGACGGTCGTCGCTCGCGAACATCACCCGAGGCACGCGAAGCTCGGGCAGGATCTGGGCGTGATCGAGTCGATCCGCGAGCCCCAACATCGTGCGGTCCAGGTCGTGCAGTTGTTCGAAGTCCAGCGACCAAGCACCCGAGAGCTGATCCAGGTATGTCGCGATCGCCGACCCCAGGGCATCTGCAGAACCCTCGTCGATCGCCTGAAAGACGGTGCAGAGCGAGCTCGAGTTGCCCATTGCGACGATTGCTGTACCCTCGGCGCGCTGGGTGCTCGCGAGCATCGCGATGGCCTTCAGTCGACCGCTATCGGTCGCCCGGACACCGACGAGCAAGGGGGTCCAGGCGGTGAAGGATTCGCACCAGTTCTGCAGCCAGGGCCAGCTGGCCATCAGCGGCACATCGACCTCGCTGTTCAGGGCGACGATCTCCGCCTGAACCGCGATGATCTCCTTCATGCCCTGCCGGATCTCGGTGTCGTAGGACCGACGCTGCACGCTCTCAGCAGCGGTGCGCCAGGCCTCGAGTGGCTCGATTTCGTTTCCGGTGTGCTCACGCAGGAGCGACGTGAGCGCCGGACCGGGGATCGGACGGCAGTAGTAGAAGCCCTGGGCACGGTTGCAGCCCAGCTTGCGCAGCAGGTTCGCCTGCTCGCTGTACTCGATTCCCTCGGCCACGGTGTACGCGCCGAGTGCCGACGACAGGTTGACCATCGCTTCGATGAGCGCCGAGGTGGTGGTGTTCTGGTGCAGGTCGCGGATGAAGCTCTTGTCGATCTTGATCGAGTCGACCGGGAATGCACGCAGGTAGCTCAGCGACGAGTAACCAGTGCCGAAGTCGTCGATCGCGATCTTCACGCCGATCGTCTTCAACTGTTCGAGCACGCCCGCAGTGTGATCTGCATCGATGGCCAGCATCGACTCGGTGATCTCCAGCACGAGCTTGTTCGCCGGCAGTCCGGAATCCTTCAATGAGGTCGTCAACGCATTCAACAGCTGACCATCCTGCAACTGACGCATCGAGAGATTGACCGAGATGCTCAGGTCGTCATCGATGCCGTCCATTCGTCGCCAGATGGCCGCCTGCCGGGTCGCCTCGGCGAGCACCCAGTTGCCGATCGGCACGATGAGGCCGTTCTCCTCAGCAAGCGGGATGAATCGGTCGGGCGCGATCGTGCCGCGCTGGGGGTGCTTCCATCGGATGAGCGCCTCGATGAGCACGACCTGACCGGTCTGGAGATCGAAGATCGGCTGGTAGTGAAGGACGAACTCGTCGTTCGACACCGCGCGCTCGAGGTCAGCCTTCAGGTCCAGTCGTTCGATCGCGTCCTCGTGGATGCGGGCTTCGAAGAACTCGAAACGGCCCTTGCCGCGCGATTTCGAGAGGTACATCGCCACATCGGCGTTGCGGAGGAGCGTCTCCACATCGGTTGTCTGGTCGAGGTCGATCGCGATGCCGATGCTGCACGATGCCCGCACCGCACGACGACCGAGATCGATCGGAGTCGACATGGCATCGAGCACACGTCGGGCCACCGAGATCACATCGTTGCGATCGACGGCGCTTCTCAGCAAGATGGCGAACTCGTCGCCGCCGAGACGAGCGACCGTGTCAGCGGGGCGGACGCAGCGTGCGAGCCTGACCGAAACCTCCTTCAGCAGTTGATCGCCTGCGAAATGCCCCAAGCTGTCGTTGATCAGTTTGAAATCGTCGAGATCGATGAACAGCACTGCGAGGGTGTGATCGTCGTTGCCCTCACGCAGCGCCGATTCGGTGCGCTCAGCGAACAGGGTGCGGTTGCACAGCCCTGTCAGGGCGTCGTGCGAAGCTTCGTGCCGGAGGCGATCCCGGCCGTGCTCGAGCGCCTTGGTGAGACCGAAGATCCGGAACAGGATGAGCAGGAACAGCAGAGCCGACGTGACGATCGTGATCGGACGGTCAGCGGGCGTGCCCCACACAAGATCGATCAACGGTACGCCGAGGGTCGCGACGAACATGATCGTCAGTTGCCGACCGGTGAGCCGACCCTCTTCGGTTTCTGCGGAGAACCCGGAGGCCCTCATCTCCGGGTGCAGCGCGGCGACACCGAACAGGACGTAGAAGCCGAGCCAGAACGCGTCGACGTACATGCCGGTCTGGAAGGTTCCCTGGGTGTTGTAGATGCCATACGCCGTGTCGGCGACCACGAGCGAACCGATCGCTGCGACGATGAACGCAAACGGCTTGTGGCGAAGGTGGAGGTTCACCACGAGCCTGGCTGCCACCGTGAGCAGCGCCACGTCCATGACCGGGTAGGCCAGTTGGGTGACGAGCCCTGCGACCGAGTCGAGCGGCGCATCGACGACGTCGTCGACGAAAAGCACCCACAGCGCCCCGAAGATCGAGATGCCCACGACGGCGGCGTCGATCAGGCTCGCATAGTTGCGGCCGGGGGCCACCTCGCGCAGCATCTTCAGCAGCCCGGTGATCACCAACGGGTACATGCATAGGTAGAAGAAGTCAGCAATCGAAGGGAACGCCGGACCTGCATCGCCGGCGAGCAACTCGAGCATGTAGTAGCACACGTCCGCGACGAGGAACGATGCCATGCCGGCGCAGAAGAAGAGCCACGGCGTACGGTTCCGGGGCCGGTTCACCATGATGCCGACCACGATGCACAAGACCGCCAACAGACCCGTACCGTTGTACAGGACCAGCTTGGTCTCGGGCGTCTGCGGGGTCACGAAGTAGATCGTGGTCAGCACCAGAGCAATGCCGATCCACCCCTTCCACAGGTTCTTCACGATGACCTTGATCGGTTGACCGGCGTGAGAACTTGAGTGCTTCTTCACGGATCGAGCCTGCTCAGCCCAGCCGGGCCGCCAGTAGCTGGATGAAGGCGCCGACCGCGGGTGAGCCAGGCGGTGAGGGACGGGAGAGGCGCAGGTGAGCTGTTGGGGAGGGTCAACGGCCGACCGCGACGAGGGCGAGCGACCCACCCGCCAACGCGAGACCGAAAACCTGGATCGTGGCGAGCCTCTCGCGCAGCAGCACGCTCGCCAGCACCACCGTCGTGGCCGGATACAGGGACGAGATCGCCGCCACCCAGGTGAGCTGGCCGTGCGTCAGCGCCGTCAGGTAGGAGGCGTTGGCCGCGCAGTCGAGCACGCCGGCCACGACGATGGGCAGCCACGACGACCTCCGCGGCGAACTCAACGCGCGGCCGACCGACAAGACGACGGCAAGCACCGTGATCGATGCGATGCGAGCCCCGACGAGAGGGAACAGACCAGCGTCCGCAGAGGTCCGTGACAGCAGGACGAAGAACAGGCCGAACCCGACGCCGGCCACCACCGCCAACCGAAAGGTCTGCGCTTCGATTTCGCGGGCCACCCAGCGCTCGCGAGGCGTGAGCAGTAACGAGGCCCGATTCCCCGTGCTGCCGACCGACACCAACACGGCCGCCGGGATGGAGATGGCAATGCCCACGAAGGTGATCCCCCCTGGACGCTCGCCCAGCATCAGCCCGGCCACGAGCGGCACGAGCGCTCCGACCAACGCTGTCGTGGCCGCCGCAGTCGACATCGGCCCGACTGCGAGTGCCCGATAGAAACAGGTGAGCGCGACCGCAACGCAGACACCTCCAGCCGCACCCCACGCAAGATCGTCGATCGACCACGTGTCGGGGGGCATGATGATCAACAGCAGTGCGAGCGTGACCAAGCTGACCATTTGGGCGACGACGGCGACGACGGCAGAGTCGGTGTGTTTGCTCGACACGGCACCGGCGAAGTCGGACGCGCCGTACGAAACGCTCGAGAGGGTCGCCAGGAACACTGCAAACATCGTCGTGAGATCGTTCCTACCTGGTGGACCCATCACCCGAACAGGTCGCCGTCACAAGCACCGACGCTAACAGGAGCCCCGAATCAAGAGCCGCTCGCCTGGCCGACCGATTGCGGAATCCTCTCAAGGAACGCACCATTTGCGCCGATGGAAGAGATGATGTTCAGGCGCACGGGCGACTCCGACCTGGGCCAGCCGGAGCCGGCCCGCGACGTGAGCGACCCGGCGCGCAAGTCGCTCACTCGAGTGCCGCTCGACCCGTCGTTGCTCACCCTCGACCCGGCGATCGAGTGGTGCCGGCACGAGGTGCGGCGCTTGATTGCCTGGCACGTCATCGCCAACACCGCTGCGGTGTTCGTGATCAGCATGCCTTTGGCGTGGTGGTCGTTCGGTTCAGCGACCATTGCGGTCGCACTCGGTCTCGCGATCGCGGTCGCTGCAACAGCAGGTCGCGTCGGCATCGTGCTGGTCGCAGGCCGTCTCGGATTCAACTACGTCAGATCCTTCACGAGTTCACCGCGTGACTACCTTCTTTGGAATGAGACGGCTGCGGTCGTCCCGAATCCAGCCGAGAGTGCTCCCGACCCTGCCAACGTGGATCTGTGGGACCTCGATCCGAGCCACGATCCCCTCGCACCCGCCCCGCCAGCGACGGCCGCTGTCGCCATTGCTGGTCGCGCTTTGCTCGACGAGTCCACTGGTGCCCTCACCACAGATGACCAGCCTGATCCAGATGGTCGTCGGGCGACCTCGCTCCTTCTGCACGAGTTTGGCTTTCGTCACACCGCGACTGTTCGCGCCGACCGGCAGGGCGCGGTTGTCGACCTGTTCAGCGACGGTGATCGCGTGGTCGTCGCGGCCGACCGGTCCAGTGGCAACCTGACGGTGCTCACCGAGCTCGCCGGGTTCCGCGTTCTTGTCACGAGCGCGTTGCTGGTGCCACCGACCGACGACCTCGTGGTGAACGTCGTCAATGACGCCCTCCCCGCCGGCCTTGTGTTGTCGCACGACCGACTGGTGCAGCAAGCATTCCGCTCCCTCACGCGAATGAGCGAACCGGTGGGTCTGTTCAAGCTCGCCCAGCAACGCGAGCTGGAGGCCTACCGGGAGCTCGGTCCGTTCTGGGGAGCGATGCTCGACTTACGATGCCGTCCCCGACGAGCGCACCTTGCGGCAGCCCCGCTGGCCGACGACATCCTGCTCTTCACGGGAAATCGGTTGTTCCAGCACGCCCGATGACCTCGTTCAGTTCGCCCAAGCAGAACCACAACACCAAGGGGATCCTGATGCGATCACGCTCACTCGTTGCAACCAGCATCGCCGTCGCTGCCATGGGCATCGCCGGCGTGGCAGGCGCCGGCGTCGGAATCAAGATCACCGGAGGGGGCAGTGGCGGCAAGAAGGCCGAGCTGAGCTGTCCCGGCGGCATGTCCCGCCTGGCCCACGTGTGGGACGAGAACGCGCCGATCTTCCCCGGCGACCCCGAGGTCGACATCGAGGTCGTCGCCGACATCGCCAGCGACGGATACCTCGTCGAGCGCATCACCACCGGCGTGCACACCGGCACACACCTCGACTCGCCGGGCCACTTCATAGACGGCGGTCGCACCATCGACGAACTGCAGGCGCAGGAGTTCGTGTGGCCGGCCTATGTCATCGACGTGCGCGACCGCATCGCCGACCCGAATCAGGCCGACGACTTCCAGCTCACCGTCGACGACATCCGCGTCGTCGAGCGCAAGCAGGGCAAGATCCCCAGGGGCGCAATGGTGGTCATCCAGACCGGCTTCGACGCCAGGTTCGGCGACCCGTCCTACTTCGATCCGGCCCCCGGTTTCGCCGGCGCCACCGTGCAGTGGATGGTGGACGAGCGGCGCATCGGCGGTGTCGGCTCGGACACCCTCGGCCCCGACGCCACCAGCGACGACCTGTTCGACGCGACGTACGCGATCCTCGCCAACGACCGGGTTGCGCTGCCCGACATCGACAACCTCGATGCCCTGAACCGCAACGGTGACCTGATCATCGCCCCCGCAGTACCGCTGCGCGACGGCTCGGGCTTCATGGTCGAGCCGCTTGCGTGCCACGCCAAGGACCGCTGAGCGAGCGAGGCTACAGGTTGCTCGGGGACGCCCTCGATGAACCGGTGACATCGGCGCATGGCGCGCCGACGTCACAGCCATCGGCTACAACCGAGGGGTGCCCATCTCGTGTGTCTACTGCGGCGGCAGCCATGCCGATGCCAGGGGCGTGCGCGCCTGTTGGGAGCGAACCGAGGGCGCTGAGACGGCGCCGAGCACCGCTGCAGTCAGCTCGGCCCAGGTCGTCCGCCCCCTCGCCGACGCTCCCCCACCGGGAAGCGTCGGATCGGCAACGCAACCTGGCGTTGGTGAGGGTCGTGCGGTTCGCGACGCGGTCGGGGCCGAGGCCGGCCGGGGTCATCGCGCGTTGGGCCGGCACGCGGTCGTGCGCCCGGGGCAGCCGACGCCCGACCCGTGGGCCGGCTGCGAACGTCTGACGATCGATCCCGACGATCTGCGGCACCCCGAAGGGGTCGTGGAACGCCTGCGCCAGGCGGCACTCGACCGGACGGCACTGGTGATCGAACTCGACCACCACACGGCCGAACAACTCGCCGCACCGCAACGCGTCGTCCTCGCCCCGCACGATGCCGGACCTCGGTTCGAGCTGCACCTGGTAACACTGCAGCACCTGCTCACGGCCAATTCGGTGGATGCCACCCCCGATCGGGCGTCGTGGTGGGTGCTCGACCGTGCCCTGTCGATCGGTGCCCGCCTCACAAGCGATGGTTCCAGCGATGTGGTGCTGCCCGACGGCACGTCGGCATGGCTCGACGGGGGGCCGCCGCGCTGGAGCGCCCCGCTCGATGGTGTCGCAGTGGTGCACCGCGTCAGCGTCGAACACGGGTCGCTCACGCCGTTCGGGCCCAACGACACCGCGGCCGAGCTGGCCCCCGATCAACTCGCCGCCGTGGTGCACGACGGCGGTGCAGCCCGCATCATCGCACCGGCCGGGTCGGGCAAGACCCGCGTGCTCACCGAACGGGCACGGCACCTCATGCAGCAGTGGCACGTGCCTGCGTCGGCGATCAGCCTCGTCGCGTTCAACAAGCGCGCCCAGGAGGAGATGCGCGAGCGCACCCCCGATCTGCGCGGCCTTCAGGTGCGCACCCTGAACGCCATCGCGCTCGCGATCGTCAACGGTGCCGCACCGTTCGCGCCGCAACCGAAGCGGTTCGACACCATCGACGAAGGCGAGGTGCGCCGCATCATCGGCCGTCTCGTCAAGTTCCCGCGCAAACGCAACGCCGACCCCGTCGCCACGTGGATCGAGGCGCTGTCGCTCGCCCGGCTCGGGCTGAAGTCCCCCGAGCGCGTCGAGCAACTGTACGACGGTGAGGTCGAAGGGTTCGCCGAGGTGTTCGGTCGGTATCGACGCGAACTCGAGCGGGCCGGGCGCCTCGACTTCGACGAACAGATCCAGCGCGCGCTCGAGATCCTGCTCGACGATCCCGTCGCCCGGGCCACCGCACAGCGGGCGTGCCGGCTCATGCTCGTCGACGAGTTCCAGGACCTCACGCCTGCCCATTTGCTGCTGGTACGACTGCTGGCCGGTCCCGACGGCGCGGTGTTCGGGGTGGGCGACGACGACCAGACCATCTACGGATTCAACGGCGCCGACCCGTCATGGTTGATCGGCTTCGCCGAGCTGTTCCCCGGCGCCGGCGAACACCCGCTCGAGGTGAACTACCGGTGCCCAGCCGACGTGGTGGCCGCAGCCGACATGCTGCTGCGCCACAATGCGGTTCGAGTGCCGAAGACGATCCGGGCTGGGGCCGCCGCCGCCCCGCGGGGACTGTCCGTCGAGCCCGGCGACTCGCCGGTCGACACCACGGTCGAGATCGTCAGCCGCGCCATCGCCGATGGCGTCCCACCGACCGACATCGCCGTTCTCACCCGGGTCAACTCACTGCTCGCTCCCGTGCAGGTCGCACTCGGCGCGGCCGGCGTGCAGGTGACCGGGGGCGTCGGCCGCGAGTTCGTCGACCGAACCGCAGTGCGTGCCGCGCTGGCCTGGCTGCGTCTCGCCACCGCCGACGAACGATTCGAGACCGACGACATGGCCGAGGCACTGCGCCGGCCGACTCGGTCGCTGCACCCGAACGTCGCCACGTGGGTCGGCGAGCAGACCTCCGTCGACGGGCTCAGGCGACTTGCCGCCCGCGTGAACGGTGAGCGCGATGCGATGAGGATCGAGGAGTTCGCCGCCGACATCGAACGGCTCCGACGGCTGGCGGCCAACCGAGGCAGCGCCGGGACGACCGGTTCAGTCCTCGGCGCCCTGCGCGATGCGATGGGTCTGGCGTCCAGCATCGCCACCCTCGACGTGCACCGTCGCGGCATGAACCGCGCCGCGCAGAACGACGACCTCACCGCGATCGCCCAGTTGGCCGACCTCCAGCCCGATCCACGTCATTTCGAACGCTGGCTCCGGGCGGGCGTCAGCGCCCCATGGGCTGCCGGCGGGGTCACGCTCTCCACGGTGCACCGCGTGAAGGGTCAGGAATGGCCGCTGGTGATCGTGCACCAGGCCGACGCCGACCAGTTCCCCCACCGCTTGTCCGACGATGTTGCCGAAGAACGACGCGTGTTCCATGTGGCGATCACTCGGGCCAGCAGGCGACTGCACATCGTGCCCGACACGTCACCGTCGCCCTTCATCGCCAACATGTCCGAAGCACCTGCGCCGCGACGTGCCACCGCCGCCGCGCCAGGGCCGAAACCGGCGACCGCCCCGCCCCGCGGTGCACGTCCCGGACACGGCTTGTCGGGCGACGATGCGGCATTGTTCGCATCGCTGAAGGAGCTGCGCCTGCATCTCGCATCCGGAAAGCCCGCCTACACCGTGTTCGCCGACGCCACGCTCGAACAGATCGTGCTCACCCGGCCGGCATCGCTCGTCGAGCTCGGGCGCACCAAAGGCGTCGGTCCGGCCAAGCTCGCCGCCTACGGCGACGCGTTCTTGAAGGTCATCGCCGACTGGCCGCAGGCGACCCCGATCGATCGCTGACCGATGACGCTCAGTGCCCGCGCAGGCCGACCAGCCAGCGACGAACGTTCTCGCCGAGGGCACTCACGTCATAGCCGCCTTCCTGGAGCACCACGGTCGGTAGGCCCAGTTCGGCCACCATCGCACCGCACCGTTCGAAACCGTCGGTGGTGACGGCGAGGTCGCTGATCGGGTCGGTGAAGAACGTGTCGAGCCCGAGCGAGACGAT
>JAYSLK010000237.1:0-2373 GCA_043725585.1 Actinomycetota bacterium | reverse complement strand
CCAACAATGCGTCAACACCGACCCACACCCCCTCGACACCCTCAAATCCCACTGATCGTCGACAACTGGAGTGAAGCAGAGACGCAGTACACGTGTTCGATACCGCAAGCCTCCGATCTGCCGTGAGGTCTCCAGGTTTCTGGCAGGCTCGCGACGGATTCCACCGACACCGAACGACGAAGGGCCGCATGAACATGCCGAGCAGCGCCCGCGCCGAGGTTCCCGGATGACATCGAACCGCGTGCTGGAACTGTACGAGCACGCCGTCGGCGACGTCTACGGCTACCTGGTCCGTCGCTGTCCCAGCACCGCCATCGCCGAGGACCTCACCGCCGAGACCTTCCTCGCCGCCACCCGCGCCCTCCACCACAGCGACGCGGAGCTGTCGGTGGGGTGGTTGATCGGCACGGCGCGCCACAAACTCGTCGACCACTGGCGACGCGAAGGGCGCCAGCGCGAGGCGCTCGAAGAGCTGTATGACGGCGCCGCCGAGCCATTCGACTCCCACGACCCGGTGGACGTCATCGAGGCACTACACGTCCACGACGTGCTCTCCCGACTCAGCCCTCACCATCGCGCCGCGCTCACCTTGCGCTACCTCGACGGCCTCCCGGTGGAACAGGTGGCTGTGTTGCTCGACCGTTCGCTCCATGCCACCGAATCGCTCCTCATGCGCGCGAAGGCGACGTTCCGGACGCTGTCCCGCGACCCCCAGACCACACCCCAGACAAAGGAGGCCGCCCGCGATGCTCCGCGGGGCGCCTCCCACGACGGAGGACGGCGATGAGCGACCAGACCGACCCGTTCGACGTCCTGCGCGCCGACACCACACCGATCCCCCCGCCTGCGCACATCGTCGATCGCGTGCGCACCCTCGTCCTCGCCGAACAGGAGCGACTCATGTCAGACGAACAGCCGACCACACGCCAACTTCCCCTAGACCTCGAGTTCCAGAACACGGTGATGCCCTACCTGTGCGTGGCCGGCGCAACCTCAGCGATCGACTTCTACGTCGATGCATTCGGCGCCGTCGAACATCACCGCATGGTGGGCGACGACGGTCGAGTCGGCCATGCCGAGATCGTGATCGGCACCAGCCGGATCATGCTCGCCGACGAGTACCCCGAAATTGGCGTGCTCGCGCCCACCACCCGCGGCGGCACGTCCACCACCTTCACGCTCACGACCCCCGATGCCGCCACGCTCGATGCCATGTTCACGCGGGCCCTCGAACTGGGCGCAACCGAGCTGCGACCCATCGAGGACCAGTTCTACGGTCACCGCCAGGGCACCTTGCGCGATCCCTTCGGGCACCAGTGGTCGATCAGTTCGCCGATCGCCGACTTCGACGACG
This sequence comes from Actinomycetota bacterium, assembly GCA_043725585.1. Classification (GTDB taxonomy): domain Bacteria; phylum Actinomycetota; class Acidimicrobiia; order Acidimicrobiales; family Ilumatobacteraceae; genus VFMC01. The sequence goes on along the minus strand of JAYSLK010000237.1, from coordinate 1,019 downwards.
ACCGCTACGACGCGAACAGCCGTGAGGCCGGCTTCGCGATCGTGCGTCCGACTCGATCTGCGTCGCCCGACGGCGACCATCAGGTGAAACATCACGACCCCGGCGACCTGTTCTACTTCACGCTTCCCGTGGCCGACCTCGCCCGCGCGCAAGCGTTCTTCGGTGCCGCGCTTGGCTGGCGGTTCGACGATCCGGGCAACGGTCACGTCAGCAACATCTCGGCTCCACCCGGTGGGTTGGAGCGCACGGACGAGCAGGCACCACCGAAGCTGTGGTTCGTGGTCGACGACATCGACGCCGCCGTCGCCCGCGTGCGCGAGCAGGGCGGCATCGCGTCCGACCCGGTTCGCAACGACTCGGGCTGGGATGCCGCCTGCATCGACGATCAGGGCACACCGTTCCACCTGAGCTTGCCCGCGGCGAAGTACACCAGCTGAGCCGTCACCTGGGCCGCCACCGGGGCCGCCACCGCCTGGGCTCGTCGTCGGAACGCCCGGTCGGGGCGAGCCCGGATACGCAACCGGCCGCGCGTCGTCTCGGGCAAGAGGACGCGCGACCGGCACGGCGCTGTTCTCAACGGCTCTCAGGCGGCGGGGGGTGCCGCCGGACGGTCGGTGAGACTCGTCGGAGCGTCAGGCTTCGGCGAGCAACTGGTAGAGCTTGCGCCGAGCATCGTTGACGATCGACGTCGCCTGCTCGAGCAGCTTCGGATCGCCCTGGGCGCCCACCTGCTTGGCCGCCATTCCGAGCTGCCCGAAGGCATGCCACAGGCTCCGATACCCGCCGCCGTCCTCGGACGGCATCCACGGTGCACCACCGGCTTCGTCGGTGCGTTCCGCAAGCGCGGTCTGCCCAGCTTCGGTGATCTCGTAGATCCGTTTGCCGTCCCGTTCGTCGCTGCGAACCAGCCCTGTCTCTTCGAGCAACTGCAGCGTCGGGTAGACCGAACCGGGGCTCGGCTTCCATCGACCACCGGTGCGCTCCTCGAGACGCTGGATCAACTCGTACCCATGTCCGGA
>JAYSLK010000236.1:0-10145 GCA_043725585.1 Actinomycetota bacterium | reverse complement strand
CCCTGGAGGACATCCTGACTGGGGTCCGGCACGTAGTGGATCGGCGTGTTGTAGCCGCAGAGGATCATCTCGACACCCTGCAGACCCATCACCCGGTAGCTCTCTGGCCACCGTCGATCGTTGCAGATCATCATGCCGATCCGACCGCCGAAGGCCGGCCATACCCCGAAGCCCTCCGGGCTCGGCTCGAAGTAGTACCGCTCCGCGTGTTGAAAGGGGCGATCCGGTTCGTGGTGTTCGTGTCCGGGAATGTGCGTCTTCTTGTACGTCGCGACGATCGAACCGTCGCGCTCCACCAACGTCTGCACGTTCCACCGGCGCACCGCCCCGTCGGCGTCGATCTCCTTCCACGCGTAGCCCAGGCAGAACCCCATGCCGAGCCGCTTGGCCTCGTCGAACAGCACCTGCGTCTCGGCGTTCGGCATCGACGCCTCGTACCAATGGTCGGCTTCAGCGATGTCGTCGACGAACCAACGGGGGAAGAACGTCGTGAGGGCGAGCTCGGGGTAGACCACCAGCTCCACGCCATGGCGGTGCGCCTCGTGGAGGAGCGCCACCAGACGGTCGACCACCTGGGAACGGGTGTGATCGCGCTGGATGGGCCCGAGTTGGGCGGCGGCGACGGCGAGCAGACGAGTCATCGCACGTGAGAATAGGGCCGTCGATCGGCTGAGCGGCGTCCGCTGTCATCTCTCACCGCGGCTGACGCCCCCGAGCCGGCTAGAGACAGCCGGTCATCGGGTCAGCGGCTGACGGCGGCCTGGGCAGCGGCGGCGTTGCCGTCGGCCACCAGCCAGCACAATCCAGGTCGCGGCGGAACAGGCGGATGGCGCGGCAGCGCCACCCCAAGCACGTCGCCGTCGAGGTCGGACCCCGAGGCCATCACCACACCACGGCGACTCCGCCGCAGCTCTCCGAGCCACTGTCCGTACGATCCGCGCACGGCATCGCCACGGCACGAGGCGACGACGGTGAGATCGTTCGGTCGACGAGCGATCAGCACCATCAGGCGGGCTCCCACGTCGGCGACGAGCTCGGCATCATCGACCACGAGCAACACCGGTCGACGCTCGTCGAGGTTGCGTTCTACCTGATCGATCGCCTCGGCCGTCGCTGTGGCGACCTCGCCAGGAGGCAGTCGTCGCGGCGCGAGCACGACCTGAGCAGCGTCGGGGCGAGCGTCCGACCAACAGCGCCGCATGTGGGTGAGCACCTCGCTCCGGCCAGAACGGGCCGGCCCGACGATCAGCAGGTGCTCGCCCAGCGGAACATCCAACGAAATCGGCTCGAGACTGCGATGCGCGATGCCCAGCACCGGTCGCCAGACCCGACCGTCGAAACCCGACAGGGGCAGCTCGCGAGCCGGGACGCGATCGGGCAGCACCTCGATTCTCTCGACACGTTCCGACGGTCGAGATGGCCCGCACGACTCACCGATCATGGAGCTCGTGTTCGCCTCGGGCTCGATGACGGTGGGCCAACCGGCGAGCTGGGCCTCGCTGCCATCGGAAGCATCCACCATCCTTCCCGGGATCGCAGGTGGCATGGCTGCGGCCCGTACACCGAAGGCGGCACCTTCGTTCGGCTCGTGGAGATGCAGGATCCATCGCCGAGCACAACGTGCCACGACGGCCGGCCCCAATCCGCTCACGCCGTCGTTGCCCAGCAACAACGTCACTCCTGGTGGCGTGTCGAGCAGCAGTGCCTCGATCTGATCGTGCACGGCGGAACGCGACGGTGCTTCCACATCCCGCCGCAGTGCACCGATGCCGTCGATCACCACCACGCGGCCGCCGACGGGTGGGGGTACCAGCGCTCGGGCACAGGCACGCTCGAGCCGCTCGTGCTCGTTGAGTCGCACCACGCCGGCACATCGCGCCAGACGCGCCACGTCGTCCCATCGCCCATCGCCGAGAGCGTCGATCACCAGCAACTCCGGCGGTGATCCGCCGCGTTCGAGCGATCGCACGGCAATCGAAGCGAGCGTGGTGGTGACTCCGCTCCCTGGCGAACCGACCACGAGCACATGGCCGTCCGACGGTCGCCAGACGAGCACGTCCTGTCGCTGAGCATCGGGCCGATCGATGATGCCCAGTGCCACTCTCGACGCACCCCCGCCCGCCACCGAATCGTCTCCACGACCATCCGCCGCGGCATGCCCGGTCGCGACCTCGGCGGTGGATGGCTCGAGTCGCGCCGGGTCAAGGGTGAGCGGCAACGGATCACACCACGGACGGCTCGGAAGACCTGCGCCATAGGCGTCGGCGGCAGCGATGATCTCCTCGACGAGTCGACCAGCCGACCGCACACGCGCCGACTGGATCGCCACCCGCTCCCCCGGCCCGAGCCGAACGATGGCCCGGCCGGCCGCCGAGCGACGGATCGATGCCGGGCCGGCATCGCCCACCACGTCGACCGCCTCCGACGCCTCCTGCAGACGAAGCGCGATCCGAAGATCGGTGTTCGTGCGGATCTCGTCGCTGACGACACCGCTGGGTCGCTGCGTGGCCAGAACGAGGTGGATCCCGAGGCTGCGTCCGCGCCGGGCGACGTCGACCAGTGAATGCAGCAGGTGTGGGTGCTCCATCGCAAGCGCGGCGAACTCGTCGACGACGATGACCAGCCGTGGCATCACCGGTTCGCCGAGCCGCTCCCGCGCAGCGGTGAGATCGTTGCAACCGTGCCGGCGAAGGAGTTGCTCGCGTGCGGTGACCTCCGCGCGGAGGCTGCGCAAGACCCGGTCGGCCAATCGCGGTTCGAGATCGGTCACCACACCGACCACATGTGGCAACGGGGTCAGATCGTCGAACGTCGCGCCGCCCTTGAAGTCGACCAGCACGAACGCAAGTTGGTCTGGCGGTACACAGACAGCCAGCGAGGCGATGAGCGTCCGGAGCAACTCGCTCTTCCCGGATCCGGTGGTGCCGGCCACCAGTGCGTGCGGCCCGTCCCTCACCAGGTCGATGTCGACGACACCCTCGACACCAACGCCGAGCGGCGCGCACGGACGTGCGTCCGGGCCGAGGCTTCGCCACCCCGCCACGATGCCGGCTCGGTCGGTCCCGAAAACGCTGAAGAGCAGGGACTCGAGTCGCACGTCGCCCGGGAGTGCACGAGCACGATCGGCTGGCACCTCGGGGTCGGTCCATCCGGCCAGCGATCGAGCGAGTGCGGTCGCGGTCTCCTCACCGAGACCGGTCAGACGAAACCGCCCACCCGCGGCCGCGGCAGCCCCACCGATCGGATCGACGACCACGTCTGGCGCAGGACGACCTTCGTGGTCGAGTCGCATTCCGCCGTCGGCGGTGGTGACGGCGACGGTCGAACACATGGCGGGAACCTCGCGGTCGGCGGGCACGCAGGCCAGCAGACCCGCGTCGGGCCAGTGGTGCAGCAATCGACGCAGCCCGCTCGTGCGCACGGCGACTTCGTCGACCTCGTCGGTCACGACCAGCAGATGTCGGGAGTCGCGCGGGGCCACCACCCCACCACGGGTCTCGCCAACCGCGTCGCCAACCCCGTCACCAACCCTGTCGCAGAGTCGCTCGGCGAGCACCTCGGCGAGCGCAACCGCATCGTGGGCCACGTCGCCGGCCGAGGTGAGGCGCACGTGAGGCAACCCTGAGGCCCAGAGCCATCGTCGCGGGTACGTCGACACCACGAGCAACTCCCAGTCGGCCGGACCGGTCGTGACGGCGAGTTGCACGACGAGAGCCCGGACACCGGCCATGTTGTTCGGGCCGGTGATCGCAACGCGAGCACCGGCGGCCAGGTCGATCGAGATCGGCACCCGATCGAGCACGAGAGCGGGTGCGCGAGGGTCGGGGCAGACCCTGACCGTTCCGATGCCCAGAACGACAGTGAACGCATCTCCGTGTGCCGGCCTTCGCTGCCACAATGCCGCTGGGGCACGGTGGGCCGCCGCCACCGCCCCGACCAGACCAGGTTGCGCCAAACGACGGACGACGCACAGGCGCCGCCGACGCCGCTCGATCTCATCGGCGCGGCGGGCCGACATCGCGGCGTGATCCCGGGCCCGGCGCCGCTCGCGCCGTCGACGGCGCAGCCTGCCGACGACCCACGTGCTGACCGCGACAGCGGCTCCCACCGCACCCATCACGGCGAACATCGGCTGGTGTACGGCGACCGCGATCGCGATGCCGATCAGGAGGGTCGCCAGCGCGGGTGCGACGGCGACCTGACTTTCGCCCTGGGCGGAACGGTCGATCCGATCGAGTTCGTCGAGAACCTCGCGCCCGTCGAGAACCTCGCCAGTGCTCGCGTGGTGGTCGGTCGGCCGCTCATCGAATCGGAGGCGTGCCTTGCGCACCACCGAGCCACCGGCGACGAACCGTTCGGCGACGAACCGTTCGGCCACGTGGTCGTCGGAGAGGCTCCGGGTCAGACCGTCGGAGCGCTTCCGGCTCGGCACCGGGCGGACCGAGAGGATCGACGTTCCGATCCCCAGATTCCCAGAACCTTCGTCGACGACCGGTCTCCTCCCGGCGAGCTGGCACCAGGCCGGGGCCACGTCGGCGACCTCTGGCAGATCGACCTCGAGGTGGAACGGTTCGAGGCCGGGGTCAGCACAGCGGACCGTCGCGAGAGGAGATCGGCCGACGAGATGTCGCCCCGGTGCGACGTGGACCGTGCGGCCGGCGTCGGGCCCACAGGTCCACGTGAGCCGCCACCACACGGGCGCCGCTCGCAGCGGGTCGTGGTCGCGAGACTGGCTGTCGTGATCGCCCGCAGTCGGCGGACCAGAGCCACGTGTGCCACACGCGCCGCGCGAGTCGTCGATGTCGTCGATGTCGTCGAGATCAGCGAGATCATCGAGATCAGCGAGATCATCGAGATCAGCGAGATCATCGAGATCATCGAGGTCGGCGACGAGCGGGATGGGCAGCAGGTTCACGCCACACAGAGGTGCGGTCCGCCGGCATGTCCGGAAAAGATCAGCTCTCGCCCCCTTGCCTTGACGAACTCTTGACGATCGCTCGAACGGCGGTGAGTCGACCAGTGAGCCGTGCGGAGAGGGTGGATCGGCACGGTCTCGTCATGCATCGACCCATTCCGTCCTCATCGTCCCCCGGCACCCCGAGTCGGTACCGCCCGTCCGTCCCGGCCGACGATCGACCTGCACCGCTCCCGTCGTTCGGGGCCGCCAGGCCCGCACCGCACCACCTGCTGTCGCGGCTGCAGCTCGAGTGGGACCGGCTGGTCCGATCACCCGCGATCCTTCGGCAGGCCCGCGCCTGGGAGCTGCCCGTGGCCCGATTCGCATCGCTGGACGAACTGTTGCGAGCCGCAGGGCTGGGCCGGCACGAATGCGGCGAACACGGTGACGACGAGCTCCTCGCCGCGCTCGTGTCGATCGCCCGCCACGACGACCTGGCGGCTCGAGTGGTGCTGCAGCGCCTGCTCCCGGGGGTGTCCTCGATCGTTCGCCGGCGGCACTCGTTCACCGCACAGCTCGACGCCACCGACGAGTTGCTCGCGGCGATGTGGACGGTGATTCGCACCTATCCGATCGAACAGCGCCCGAGCTTCGTGGCAGCGGGCCTGCTCCGGGCGGCGGACTACGCCGCGTTCCAGCGGTTCCAGCGCCGGCAGGCGGTTCACATCCCGCAGCCGACATCGACATTCGATCGTTGTGTCTCCGACGACGTTGCCGTCACGCCGGCCGAAGAGTTGGCAGAGCTGCTCGAGATGGCTCGCGCTGCGGGCATGGCACCAGACGACCTCGAACTGGCAGAGCGGTTGGGCCGCGGCGAATCGACGATGCAGATCGCCGCGCGGCGGGCCGTGACCGACCGAACGATCCGCAACCACCGCGCCGCGGTGGCATACCGCCTGCGAGCTGTCGCCAGAGCCGCGAGCTGAGCACGCCAACAGCGACCACACCGTCCAAACCACACCGTCCAAACCACACCGCCAGACCACACCGGTCAGACCAGTCGGGGACCGGGTCAGATCAGACGGTCTCGCTCATCAGCCAGGCGAGGTGCTGGATCATCGGGGGGATGCACCGCTCGATCACGTCGTACATGGTGCGGTAGGCCTCGGGCCCCTTGCCCCACGGGTCGCTCAGCTCTTCGTCGCCCGGCATGCCATACGGATCCCAGCGCCGCAGCAGCTGCAGTTGTTCGGGTTCGACGGTGCGATAGAAGCCGCTGCGTTGATCGATCGATCCGCCGAGCCGGCGAAGGTCGTCGATGTTGTAGGAGTCCATCGCCACGATCAGATCGAACCGTGCGAAGTCGTCTGGATGGATGAGCCGGCCGATGTGGTTCACCCGGAATCCACGACGTGCACCTTCGGCGGTGGCGAGCGGGTGGGGGTGGTCGCCACGGTGGTGCCCGGTGGTGCCCGCGGAGTCGAACACGATGTTGGACAGACCCTGTGCCGCCCCGACCTGCATCGCCACTGCGTGCGCGGCTGGGGACCGGCAGTGGTTGCCCATGCAGGCAAACAGCACAGATATCGGCAGCGCCCCTCCCATGCCTGCGAGTATCGCAGGCTCACGCACCCCTCATCAGCGGTGAGTGGTCACCTTGAACAACTCTTGCCGCCCGTGACCGATCTGTGGCCGGAGGTGCGACGGTGCGTGGCGGATTCAGGCCGTCGGTTCGAGATCGCAGGCGTCTCAGGAGGCCGTGAAGCGACGGAGACGGAGGCTGTTGCTGAGGACGAACACGCTGGAGAACGCCATCGCTGCACTGGCCAGTACCGGCGAGAGCAGTCCCGACGCGGCGAGTGGGATCGCGGCGACGTTGTAGGCGAAGGCCCAGAACAGGTTCCCCTTGATCGTCGACAGGGTGCGTCGGCTGAGACGAACAGCGTCGGCGACCGCGGGCAGCTCGGAACGGACCAACGTGAGGTCGCTCGCCTCGATCGCGACGTCGGTGCCCGATCCCATCGCGATGCCGAGATCTGCTTGCGCCAGTGCTGCCGCATCGTTCACGCCGTCGCCCACCATGGCCACGACCGCTCCTGCGGCCTGCAGGGTGCGCACCACCTCCAACTTGGCGGCCGGCATCACCTCGGCGTGGATGTCGGTGCTGGCGATGCCCACCGCAGCACCCACGAGGTCGGCAGTCGCTCGATTGTCGCCGGTGAGCAGCACGGGCCGCAGGCCGAGTGCACGCAACGCTCGTACCCCTGCGGCGCTGCTCGGCTTCACCGTGTCGGTCAGGCCGATGGTGCCGAGCAACTGGCCGTCGGCCACCACCTCGATCATCGTCGCAGCTGCGCCGACCTCGATCGGGTTGCCGACGGTGTCGACCGATGCTCGTCGCACCGTCACCTCGACACCGTCGACCGTGCCGTGGGCGCCGACACCAGGCTCGTTGCGGAACCGTTGGACGACGGTTCGAGCGACGCCGGCACGGTCGGCGTAGGCGACGACCGCTCGAGCGATGGGGTGCTCGCTCGCGGCTTCGACCGCGCCAGCCATCGCCAACATCCGATCCAGTCCGAGCGGGTCGGCGGTCCACACATCGGCGACCTGCATCACGCCGGTGGTGATCGTGCCGGTCTTGTCGAGCACCACCGTGTCCACCCGCCGCGTGCTCTCCAACACCTCCGGGCCCTTGATGAGGATCCCGAGCTGAGCGCCTCGACCGGTGCCGACGAGCAGAGCCGTCGGCGTGGCCAGACCGAGGGCACATGGGCAGGCGATGATCAACACCGCCATCGCCGGGCCCATCGCATCTTCGAAGCTGCCGGTCCGCCCGAACCACATTCCGAGCGTGGCGATGGCAAGGGTGACCACGACCGGGACGAACACGGCCGCCACACGGTCGGCCAACCGCTGGACGGGCGCCTTGCCGCTCTGAGCCTGCTCGACGAGGCGCGCCATGTGCGCAAGGGTGGTGTCGGCGCCCACGCGACTCGCCTGCACGACCAGGCGGCCATCGATGTTGATCGTGGCACCGATGACGGCATCACCCACCTGCACATCTCGAGGCAGGCTCTCACCCGTGACCAGCGACGTGTCGATCGATGACAGACCGGCGACCACGGTCCCGTCGGTGGCGATGCGTTCGCCCGGGCGCACCACGAAACGATCGCCCACCATCAGGTCGCCCGCCGGCACCTCTCGCTCGCCACCGTCCGCATCGAGCAGGCGGGCGACGCTGGCGCCGCGTTCCAGCAGGGCGCGCAACGCGCCGCCGGCCTGGCGCTTCGACCGGGCTTCGAAGAACCGCCCGGCCAGGATGAGCGCAACGGTGGTGGAGGCGACCTCGAGGTACAGGTGGTGGTTGTCGCCGACACGACCGACGAGCGACATCTCCATCGTCATCCCGTTGTCGCCGGCGGCGGTGAAGAACAGCGCATAGGCACTCCAACCGAATGCGGCGAGCACGCCGATCGACACCAGCGTGTCCATCGTGGCCTCAGCTTGACGGAGGTTCTTCCAGGCGACGCGGTGGAACGGCCATGCGGCCCACGTGGCCACGGGCATCGCGAGCGCAAACGCGAGCCACTGCCAGTTCCGGAACTGCAGCGCGCTCACCATCGACAGCAACAGCACGGGCAGCCCCAGCGTCGTCGCGACGACGAGTCGTTGCAGGAGCGGGTCGGCCCAAGCGGACACAGCGGTGGCCGGAAGTTCACCTTCGCCGCGACGGCTGGGCGATGACGGCACGCGCGCGTCGTAGCCGATGGACTGCACGGTGGCGATGAGGTCGCTGGGTGACGAAACCGCAGGGTCGAAAGACACCGTCGCCTTCTCGGTCGCATAGTTCACCGAGGCGACCACGCCGTCGAGACGGTTGAGCTTCTTCTCGATCCGGGCCGCACAGGCGGCGCAGGTCATACCGCTGACCTCGAGGTCGACGCGGCTCGCGGCAGCGACCTTGCCGGGATCGTCGAGCGCTGTCACGACCCCTCCTCCATGTCCATCGGCTCGGTGTCGCCGTGGTCCATCTCATGGGCGGGCTCATCGCGTGTCGGGAACCTGGCCCCGAGTGCATATGCGCCGCCGAACGCAACGACGAGGATCACGACGAACCCGGCGAGGCGGTTGCGAATGCGAGTCATCGTCTGGTCCGTTCGAGGGGGTGCGTGAGTTTGGGTGTCGGTGGATGAAGGTGGATGTGAGTGGATGTGGGTGGATGTGGGTGGCGGAAAGATCGAAGCTCAGCCGACGGCTTCGAAGCCGGCCTCGTCGACCGCAGCGAAGATGGCCGAGCGGTCGAGGTTCGTGCCCTCGACGACGACGGCCTTGGTGGCGAGGTCGACTTCGACCGTGTCGACGCCGGCGAGCTTGCCGATCTCGCCCTTGACGGCGGCCTCGCAATGACCACAGGTCATGCCGGGAACGGTGAAGTTGAGCGTGGTCATGGACTGGACTCCTTGGGTGGGGCAGCGGGTGAGGCCGACGTCGCGGGTGGGTGATGGATGAGGTGCTCGGTCAGGAGGATCGATCAGGCTCGCAACAGGCGTTCGACGGCCTTGGTTGCTTCGTGGACGAGTTCGGTCGTGCGGGCGCCGTCGCCAGACGCTGCGGCACCTGCGACGCAGTGCTGGAGGTGCTCGTCGAGCAACCGGACACCGACACCTTGGAGGCCCTTGCTGACCGCCGCGAGTTGCGTGAGGATGTCGATGCAGTAGGTGTCGTCCTCGATCAACCGCTGGAGCCCGCGCACCTGCCCTTCGATCCGCTTGAGCCGAAGGATCAACTGCTGTTTGTCACCGTGGTATCCGGGTTGCACGACGTCACTATACCCATAGGGGGTACGGGTACACAACAGGAAGCGGCTCAGGGCCGCTGCGTGAAGGTGGGCTTGCGCTTGTCGAGAAACGCCGCGATGCCCTCCTGGGCGTCAGCCGTCATGCACGACGAGGCCATCAACTCGATCGCGTACGAGTACGCCTTGTCCTGGTCGAGGTCGACCTGGGCGTAGAAGCCGCGCTTGCCGAGCGACTTCGACAACACGCTGCCGCGCGTGGCACGGCGGATGAGATCATCGACTGCGGAGTCGAGCTGATCGTCGGGCACAGCTCGGTTGATGAGGCCCCAGTCCGCCGCTGTCGCAGCATCGACGGGGTCGCCGGTCATCGCCAGTTCGAGCGCCCGTTTGCGGCCGACGTTGCGCGCCACGGCCACCAACGGGGTGTGGCAGAACAACCCGCCCTTG
>JAYSLK010000235.1:0-1740 GCA_043725585.1 Actinomycetota bacterium | reverse complement strand
ACCATCACGCTGCTCGATGGGCTCGTGCTCGCTCGCTCGGCGTTCCACCATTCGATGAACTATCGCTCGGTGGTGCTGTTCGGTGTGGCCACCAAGGTGGTCGAGGGAGAGGAGAAGCGTCGGGCCTTCGACATCATCGTCGACCACGTGCTCCCGGGGAGGAGCGACGTGGCTCGACGGTCGAACGACTCCGAGCTGCGTGCCACGCTCGTGCTGCGGCTGCTCATCGATGAGGCGTCGGCCAAGGTCCGCAGCGGTGGCCCCGTCGATGATGCCGAGGACATGGATCTGGCGGTGTGGGCCGGCGTCGTGCCGCTCAGCCTTGTCGCTGGCGAGCCGGTCCAGGACCCCGCCCAGTCGATCGCTGGCCTGCCCACCCCAACTCCCGCCCGTCCGTAGGTGGTCGGTCCACCCGAAGCCCCTGTTCCGGGGTCGCGCGCGCCGGCGCGAAACGTAACCGAGTACGTTTCGGCGCCATGACGTATCGAGTGATTCAGTGGGCGACGGGCACCGTCGGCATCCATGCGGCCCCCGCCATCGCGGCCCACCCCGAACTGGAGCTCGCCGGCCTTTGGGTGCACTCGGACGCTAAGGATGGCAAGGACGCAGGCGAGCTGTGTGGCGGTCCGCCCCTTGGTGTGATCGCCACGCAGGACGCCGCCGCGCTGCTGGACTCCGATGCCGACTGCGTCTGCTACACCGCAAACTCCGATCTTCGCCCTGACGGCGTGATCGACGACATCGTTGGGATGTTGGCCAGTGGCAAGAACGTGGTGAACACGTCCTACGTTCCGCTGCTCTTTCCAAAGGCGGCAGGCGAGGGTGTGTACGACCGCCTCCAGGCCGCGTGCATCGACGGCGGCACCAGCTTCTACACGTCTGGCATCGATCCGGGCTTCGGCAACGCCGGGATCGCCATCCATGCGCTCGCCCTCTGCAAGGAGGTGCGCAGGGTCCGGATGCTCGAGATCGTCAACTACGCCACGTGGGACACCCCCTTCACGATGTTCGAGATCATGGGATTCGGAAAGCAGGAGCCGTCGCAGTCACTCCTGCTCTCGCCTGGCTCCATCAGCCTTGCGTGGGGTCCAGTGCTGCACCTCGTGGCTTCGGCGATCGGTCTGCAGCTCGATTCCGTGGAGGAGACCCACGAGATCCTGCGTGCGGACGAGGACATCGAGATCGCGTCGGGCATCGTCGAGAAGGGCACGATCTCGGGCATGCGGTTCGAGATCATCGGCATGGCTGGCGGTGAAGAACGGATCGTCGTTGAGCACGTAACCCGCCTGCGCGATGGTGATGCCCCCGACTGGCCACAGGGTGGCGGCTATCGGATCGTCGTCGAAGGTGAACCACACCTGAAGATCGACCTCGAGATGTCATCCGACCTCGGCGACCACAACCACGCCGGTTGCTTGGCCACCGCGATGCACGTCGTCAACGCAATCCCGCATGTGGTGCGGGCCGACCCTGGGGTGCTGACGATGCTCGACCTGCCCGTGTACAGCGCGGCAGTCTGAGCTCACTGGACGGTTGTTGCTAGAGGTCGGGTAAGCCCATGTCGAGGTTGGGCTGCTCGATGCCTCCGTCTACCTCCACGACCTTGCCGGTCATGTAGCCACCGGCCGGGGAGGCGAGGAAGAGAACGGTTGCGGCGATCTCCTCGGGGTCGCCGATGCGCTTCAGCGGCGTGCTCTGCTCCATCGCGGTACGGAGGCCGTCGTCCTCCAAGACGATCTC
>JAYSLK010000234.1:0-2039 GCA_043725585.1 Actinomycetota bacterium | reverse complement strand
TGCGGGTGATCGGCCGCCGCAGCCCGACTGGGTCGATGACGGTGCTGGGCGACCTGGCCCAGTCCACCACCCCGGCAGGCCAGGACGATTGGGCCGTGGCCCTCGGTCACCTCACGAAGGCGGCCGGCTCGGTGGCCCACCTCACGATCGGATACCGCGTGCCGGGTCCCATCCTCGACGTGGCCAACCGGTTGCTGCCGTACACCGGCGTCACCACCGTCGCCAGCACGAGCGTGCGCTTCGAGGGCACCGCGCCCACGGTGGTGCGCGCCGGCGTCGATGAACTGGCCGACGCGGTCGCTGCGGAAGTCGTCGCCGTCCGTCATCGGCACCACAACACCGGCGTCGTCGCCCCTGACCGGTTGTATGCCGCGATCGATGCGGCGTTGAGGTCGCGAGGTCTGCATGCGGGGCGACGAGTGCAGAACCTTGCTCGTGACGAGGTGCCGATGTTCGGCGCGGAAGCGGTGAAGGGTCTGGAGTTCGACGGCGTCGTGGTGGTGAACCCCGCCGAGATCGTGGCCGACGGCGGTCCGAACCGAGGGGCGCGCCTGCTGTACGTGGCGATGACCCGCGCTGTCCAGGTGCTGCACGTCGTGACCGACAGCGACCTGCCTGCCGAGCTCGCTGTGACCTGATGGGTGGTCGGCTGTGACAACCGGCGAGCGAGCTGGCTAAGGTCGACCGGAGTTCGTCGAGACCGATTGGGGGGTCCTCCGTGAAGACCAAGGCTGCCATTCTGTGGGAAGTCAACACGCCGTGGAGCGTCGAGGAGATCGAGCTCGATCCCCCCGGACCCGGTGAGGTGCTGGTCAAGATCGCGGCGAGTGGCATGTGCCATTCCGACGAGCACCTCGTGACCGGCGACCTGCCGTTCGGTCTGCCGATCATCGGCGGCCACGAAGGCGCCGGCGTGGTGCAGGACGTGGGCGAAGGCGTCAGCTGGCTCGCCCCGGGTGACCACGTGGTGTTCGGCTTCATCCCGAGCTGCGGCCGCTGCGTCAGCTGCTCCACAGGTCATCAGAACCTGTGCGATCTCGGCGCGCTGATGGGCCTCGGTCGCCAGATCACCGACGGCGGCTCCCGCCACCACGCCCGCGGTCAGGATCTCGGCCTCATGTGCATCCTGGGCACCTTCGCCCACCACACCGTGGTGAACGAGGCGAGCTGCATCAAGATCGACAAGGACGTCCCGCTCGATCGTGCGTGCCTGCTCGGCTGCGGCGTGGTGACCGGTTGGGGCTCGGCGGTGTATGCGGCCGAGGTGAAGCCCGGTGACACCGTGGCCGTCGTCGGCGTCGGCGGCATCGGTGCCAACGCGATCCAGGGCGCGAAGCTCGCCGGCGCAAAACGCATCATCGCCATCGACCCCGTGGAGTTCAAGCGCGAGAAGGCGATGGAGTTCGGCGCCACGCACACGTTCTCCTCGATGGAGGAGGCGCTGCCCGGCATCCAGGAGCTCACGTGGGGCACGATGGCCAACAAGGTCATCATGACCATGGGCGTCGGGTCGGGCGAGGTGATCGGCTCGGCGATGGCGCTCGCCTCCAAGCGCGGGCGGGTCGTGGTGACCAACATCCACCCCGCGCTGGAGTACTCGGCATCGATGAGCCTGCTCGATCTCACCCTGATGGAGAAGCAGCTCGTGGGTTCGCTGTTCGGTTCGGGCAACCCTCGCGCCGACATCCCGAAGTTGATCGGCCTCTACCGTGAGGGCCAGCTGGACCTGGATGGTCTGGTGACCAACGAGTACGACCTCGACGGGGTGAACGACGGATATGACGCGATGCGGGCGGGCACCAACATCCGCGGCGTCATGAAGTTCGACTGAACCCGCGACGAATGACGCACCGATGACACATGCCCCGGCAGCTTCGGCGGGTCTCGTCGATCGCCTGCTGGGGCAGGTGGTCGGTCGCCGCCGCGAACTCGAGCTCGTGGTCGCCGCGCTCGGAGCCGACCGTCACATCGTGTTGGAGGGTCCTCCCGGCACGGGCAAGAGCACGCTGTTGCGTGCCGTCGCGGACGAGCTGGGCATC
>JAYSLK010000233.1:0-16273 GCA_043725585.1 Actinomycetota bacterium | reverse complement strand
CGCAGCTTCGTCCCACTCGACCTGGCCGACTACCTGCCGCTGCTGGAACTCGCGCCCGGCGTTTGACGGGCCGACCGCGCGATCAGTGCGCCGCCGCCGCATCGTGGTCGTGAACGGGCCGCACGTCGACGGCGATGCCGGTCATGTGCGCCTGGCTGGACAACGGTTCGAAACTTCCCTCGCCGATCGGCAGCAGCTCGTTCGGGTTGGCTCCCGGATGTTCGGCGGCGACCCGTAGCCGCGGGCTGACCGCGTGTCCCCACCCGTGCACCATCGACACCACGCCGGGCATGAGCGCCTCGTCGTGTTCGATGACCGTGCTCAGCTGTCCGTGGTCGCTGGTGACGTGCACGGCGTCGCCGTCGGCCAGACCGAGCCGGGCTGCGTCGTCGGGGTGCATGCTCAGCGGATTGTCGGTGCGACCGCCGCGCTTCATGCGGGCGACGTTGGCGAACCACGAGTTGTGCATCCATGCATCTCGACGGTGGATCAGCCGCAGCCGTCCGTCGGTCACCTCGCGGCGAGTGTCGTCGAACAGGCGGCCGCACCGTTCGATCGCGTCGACGAACCCGGGCGGACAGCAGTCGATCAGACCGTCGGTTGTGTGCACCTGAGCGTCGAAGAACGTGCCGGGTTCGGGGCGGGGGAGCAGATGCGGCACGCCGTCGGCCTGCAGATCGTCGAGCGCGAGGCCCGAGCCCTTGGCGAGCATGTGCCGCCACTTCGCCCACGGGTCGGGGGTCGGGTCGTCGAGGATCGACGGCAGGCCGAGCTCGCGCAGGAACCGGTGGGCGATCCACCACTCCGGCTTGCGTTCGGCTGTGGGCGACGTGACGGCAGGCGTGTACTGCGCGAACGGTTGCGCACTCGTGCCGATGTTGACGATGTTGAGGTCGTCGCGCTCGTACATGTCGGTGGACGGGAGCACCACGTGGGCGAGCTCGGCAGTCGCGCTCGGATAGATGTCGATCACGATCAGCAGCTCGAGCTGTTCGAACGCCTTGCGGAGGCGATCCTGGCCTGCGATCGACAGCATCGGGTTGCCGGCCACCACGATCATCGCCCTGATGGGCGACTCGCTGTCGAGGATCGCGTGCGACATCAGCGTTCCCGGCAGTGCGCCGCGGCGGAGCGTGCCGAACTCGGTGTCGACGTAGCCCTGTGCCGCAACGCCGGCACCCGAGCGGGCATTCGGATAGAAGCCGTCGCTCTTGAGGTTGCCACCCTCGATGTCGAGCTTGCCGGTGACGAAGCTGAGCATGTGCACGAGCCAGTAGGCGAGCGTCCCCTGGCGTCCCATGTTGATGCCGGTCGATGCGTGCACCGATGCACGCGGTGTCGCGACCCACGCAGCGGCGAGCTCGCGCGTGACCGCCACATCGACACCGGTGATGTCGGCAACCGCATCGGCGTCGTAGGGGGCGATGAAGCGGCGCAGTTCCGCGAGGTGTTGCCCGTGACGCCGCACCACGTCGTCGCGGAAGCCGCCGAGTGCATCGATCTCGTGCAGCAGCGCCGCCAGGAACCACACGTCGGTGTCGGGTCGGATCAGGACCGTGTCGCCGATGCCCTGGTCGGGAGTCTCGATGCGGCGAGGGTTGACGAACACGAATCGAGTACCGCGTGCGGCTGCTCGTCGCATCGTGCCGAGCACGTTGGGGATGGAGTAGAAGCTCGCCTGTGATGCCCGGGGGTTCTCGCCGATCACGAGGCACAGGTCGGTGTTGTCGATGTCGGGGATCGGGTGGACGTTCGACGATCCGAAGACGGCCTCGCTGGCGACGAACTTGTTGGCACAGTCCTGGGTGCCCGACGAGAAGCTGCGGCGCACCCCGAGCGCGCGAAGCATCTGCCCCACGTGCAACGAACCGAGTGCGTTGAACGCCATCGGGTTCCCCACGTACGCAGCGGTCGAGTTCTCGCCGTGAGCTGCGATCACTGCCTTCCACCGCCGGGCTGCGTCGCTCATCGCCTCGTCCCAGGTGACCGAGGTCCAGACGCCGTCGGGCGATCGGAGCTGCGGACGATCGAGCCGGTCGGGGTCGTGGTGGATGTCGACTGCGGCCAGCCCCTTGTGGCACGAGAAACCCTTGGTGGCGGCGTGGTCGCGGTCGGGTGTGAGCTTGACGAGCCGGCCGCCGTCGACGTGGGCGATCAGGCCGCAAGATGGCTCACAGATGCGACAGAAGGTGTTGACCTGTCGCAGGTCTGTCGAGACGCCGGCCCCGCTCGTGTGCGCGTTGCCCGGGTTGCCCGTGTGCTCCATGATCCGACTCTACGACTCGGGTCAGGACATCAAGATGTCGAGCACCCGATCGACGTCCGCGAGGTCGGGCAACACAGCTGAGGCGCCGAGCCCGGCCAGCGACTCGAGCGAGTACGTGCCGGTGGCGACGAGCAGGCAGCGCACGCCGGCACCGAGCGCACATGCCGCATCGCGTGGCGTGTCGCCGATGATCCAGACCCGATCCCGTTCGATCGGCCCGCGCCCGGACCCTCCGCGCGCGTCGACATCGTCCGCCAGTCGCGACAGGGCGATGTTCACGAGTGCCGTGCGATCGTGATGATCCGACCCGTAACCACCGCGGTCGAGATCGAGGTGGTGATCCAGGCGCCCGGCCCCCAACTTGCGGCGGGCGACGAACTGGATGTTGCCGGTGACGACGGTCTGGATGGCTGCGAGCTCTGCACATCGGGTGAGGAGCTCCGACGCTCCGGGCAGGACCGAGATCGTGGCGCGCAGATCGTCGGCGAAGTCGTCGTAGTTCCGCTCCACTTCGGCGAGCAGTAGGGGTATGTAGGACGGGTCGTCGATCTCCACTGCAGCGAGCAGATCGCGAGCGATCAGCGGATCCGTCTTGCCGCCGAAGTCGTACTGGATGCGAGCCATGGGCCGACCCGCGACCGTTTCGAGCGCCTGCGCGAAGGCCCGCACTCCCACTTCGGGGGTGTGCAGCAGGGTGCCGTCGATGTCCCACAGGAGCACCTTGGATGCGCTCGGTGGATGCTCGGACATCGACATGGGGCGAGGGTAGTGCGCATCGACGGTGGCAGTTCCCTGACGGTGTCGCACAGGGCATCCGCTCGGTTCCGGGTCGGTGGCGATAGCGTCTCAGGCGCAGTGCTGCCCGTCCTGGGCTCGCTGCGGTCGAGTGCAGCGCTTCGGCGCTTGGTGTCTTCGGCGGTCCCCCCGCTCCCGAGACGTGTCATCCGTTCGTGATGGCGGCCATGCATCAACGGCCACCACATCCGGAAGGACCCCCACATGACCACCTCCCCCCGTTCCAGCAGCGGCGCGCGCCACCAGCAAGGCCGCCGCCGTCGTTCCACGACCGCACCCATGTCGAGCGAGGCTCGCCAGGGCGGAACAGCCAGCGATTCGCCGAACGCGCCCACGTCGGCCGCCCGCCAGACGCCGGTCGTGATGGTCGACACCTTCGCCGAGCTCGGCGTGCCGCAATCGCTCAGCGATGTGATGGCGCGCAACGGCGTCACGTCGCCGTTCCCCATCCAGTGCGCAACGTTGCCCGACTCGATGGCCGGCCGCGACGTGCTCGGTCGAGGTCGCACCGGCAGCGGCAAGACACTCGCGTTCGCACTCCCGCTCGTGGTGCGCTTGTCGAACTCGACCGCCACATCTCGTCAATCGAAGCGGCCGCGTGCCTTGGTGCTCGTGCCCACCCGCGAGCTCGCCAACCAGGTCGCCGAGACCATCGCTCCGCTCGCAGCTGCGCTGCAGCTCAAGATGGTCACCATCTTCGGTGGGGTCGGCCAGCACCCCCAAGTGGCAGCGCTGCGCAGCGGCGTCGACATCGTCGTCGCGTGTCCGGGCCGTCTCGAAGACCTGATCCAGCAGCGCCACTGCTCGCTCGATCAGGTCGAGATCACCGTGCTCGACGAGGCCGACCACATGGCCGACCTCGGCTTCTTGCCGGTGGTTCGCCGTTTGATGGATGCCACGCCGACCAAGGGTCAGCGCCTGTTGTTCTCGGCCACCCTCGACAAGGGCGTCGACGTGCTCGTGAAGCGTTTCCTCGACAGTCCGGTCGTTCACTCGGTCGATCCCGAGGTGGCGCCGGTCAGCACGATGACGCACCATGTGTTCGCCGTCGCGTCGGCCGACAAGGCCTCCGTCGTGCACGCCCTCGCCGGTGGTCGCGACCGGTCGTTGCTGTTCACCCGCACCAAGCACGGCGCGAAGAAGTTGGCCAAGCAGCTCACCCAGGCCGGCATCCCCGCGGTCGAACTGCATGGCAACCTGTCGCAGAACGCTCGTGAGCGCAACCTCGAGTCCTTCACCGACGGCAGCTCGCGCGTGCTGGTGGCAACCGACATCGCGGCACGCGGCATCCACGTCGACGAGATCGCGCTGGTCGTGCACGTCGATCCGCCCGCCGAACACAAGGCCTACCTGCACCGGTCGGGCCGCACGGCTCGCGCCGGCGCCGAAGGCGTGGTCGTCACGCTGATGACGCCCGACCAGGTGAACGACGTGCGCCAGTTGGCGCGTGCCGCGTCGATCGAGCCGGTGATCACCCGTGTCACGCCGGGCCACCAGGCGATCACCTCACTCGTCGGCGAGCCGGCCGCGTTCGTTCGCCCGGCGGTCATCGAGTCGGTGCGTCAGCCACAGCGTGCGCTCAAGCCACGCGCCATCCAGCCGGCAGCACCTGGCGCGTCGGCCGGTTCGGGCAGGCCGACGGGCGCCGGAGCTGCCGGTCGGCCAGGCCGTGTCGGCCAAGGTGGTCGCCCCGGAGGACGTCCCGCACGTGCCGGTGGCGCAGGCGGCCGCGGTCGGTCAGGTCAGGGCGGTCGGTCCGGTCAGGGCGGTCGCAGCTCGAACGGCGGGTCGGCGTCCTCTCGCTGACTCGGCGCCGCTGAGTCCGGCGCCACTGAGTCGGGGTGACTGAGTCCGGGGCCGCTGAGTCCGGCGCCACTGAGTCCTGGTGTGTGGGTGCTCGGTCAGCGGATCGCTCGCCACTGGCCCGGCTGCACTTCGTTGAGCCGGCCCGTGGCCATCAACCTTTCGATCGACATCCGAGCGGAGCGCAGCTCGACGGTGTCGACGAACGGCAGTGTGACGTGGGGCCGGTACACGAAGCGGTGAGCGACGAAGTCGTCGAGCGATCGCGGCTCATCCGCGAACTGCACCATGGCCTCCTCGCGATGGGCGATCACCGCCGTGAACGCGTCGAGCGCCTCGACGAACCGATCGCGCCCATCGATCACTCCCTTGTGATGGAACGTCACGTACCAGCGCGCCTCGATCGCCCGCGCTCGCTGCAGTGAGGACTCGAAGTCGTTCAGGCTGCTCCACTCGTCGCCGTAGTAGGGGCCGAACGCGGAGAGATCGATGTCGCCCGTGACGAACACGCCGTCGGGCTCGATCAGCATGCCGGTGTGGCCACGGGTGTGCCCGGGAAGGTGCACGGGGCGGATGGTGACACCGCCGAGGTCCATCGTCTGGCCGTCGACGAACCCGACGGCATCGGGTCGGGGTACGTAGCTGAAGTCGCGCACGATGATCTCGCGGAACGCTCGGTCGGCTGCAGGCGCCATGCCGTAGATCTGCATCAGCCCGTCGAGCGACCGTGCTCCCTGCAGATCGAGCTCGTGGATGTGTACGGCCGCATCGGGGAACAGGTGCACCCCGGCGAGGTGGTCCTCATGAGCGTGGGTCAGCACGACATGGTCGACCGGTGGCAAATCGGCGAGATCGCTGCGCACGCGCATCGACGTGGATGGATCGATGATGGCGGTCGCATCGGTTCCCTCGACCAGCAAGGCGTTGCCGGCCGGATATCGGCCACCGTCGAGGCCGATCAGCGCTGTGGTGTGCGGTCCGAGGACGAGGTCGGTGTCGAGCATGCCGCAGCTTGACCGATGCGACGACCAGCCGTCGACGTCGACACCGAAGGTGCGGTCCCGATCACGTCGTTCGGTCGCCGAAGCTGATGCCCATCTCGCGGGCAGTGCACATCGTGTCGCAGGTGAGCGGAACCTTCTTCTGGCGACCGCTCACCTCCGACAGCGAGACATGGCCGACCGACTCCCCGGTCAGGCACACCATCTGGCCGTCGAGGCCATCCGCGAGCGCGCGAACGGCGGCAGCGCCGAATCGGAGGGCGAGGAGCCG
Organism: Actinomycetota bacterium; assembly: GCA_043725585.1. Lineage (GTDB taxonomy): Bacteria > Actinomycetota > Acidimicrobiia > Acidimicrobiales > Ilumatobacteraceae > VFMC01. The sequence continues at coordinate 10,137 of JAYSLK010000233.1, read as the reverse complement.
GTCGAACGAGGTCGGCGATCCGCCGCGGAGCAGATGGCCCAGCACGACGGTGCGCGCCTCCTTGCCCGTCAGGTGCTCCAGCTCGTCGGCCACCTTCGCACCGATGCCGCCGAGCCGCTCGTTCTGGCCCGTGCCCGTGGGCGAGATCGTGCTGCGCCCACCTCCGAGTGGGGTCGCTCCCTCCGCCACGACCACGATCGAGAACCTCGAGCCGTGCTCGTGCCGACGGGCGATCGTCGCGGCGACGGGCTCCAACTCGTACGGGATCTCCGGGATGAGGATCGCGTGTGCGCCGGACGCGACGCCCGAGTGCAGCGCGATCCACCCGGCATATCGGCCCATCACTTCGACGACGATCACCCGCCCGTGCGAGGTCGCCGTCGAGAACAGCCGGTCGATGCACTCCGAGGCGAAGCTCACGGCGCTGTCGAAACCGAATGTCGACATCGTCGCCTCGAGGTCGTTGTCGATGGTCTTGGGCACGCCGATCACCCGGAGCCCCGCAGTGCTGAGGTGGTGGCCGATCGCGAGTGACCCGTCACCACCGATGGTGATCAGTGCATCGATGCCGCGCTCGGCGAAGCGGCCCAACAACTCGGCCGTGCGATCGACTTCCACGATGGTCCCGTCGGGCTGCTCGATCGGGAAGCGGGTCGGGTTGCCCCGGTTGGTGGTGCCGAGGATGGTTCCCCCGAGGTGGACGATGCCGCGAACGCGGTCGCGCGACAGTTCGATCAGGCCGCCGTCGTCGTAGCGATCAGGCGACAGCAGGCCGTTGAACCCGTCGCGGATGCCGACGACGTCCCAGCCGCGGTCGTGCGCAGCGAGCGTCGCAGCGCGGATCACGGCGTTCAGCCCAGGAGCGTCACCACCACCGGTGCTGAGTGCGATGCGGCGAACCGGGGGGAGTGCGTGCGTGGGCATGCTGTGATCGTAGAAGCGCTGCTCCGCGGCGCTGAGGCGACGAAGGGCACATCGGTGCGGGAACAACGACCCATCCTCGGAGCAAACGGGGAACGCCGACCCGCGGCACGATCCTCGCTACGGTGGCGCGTCATGGAGCTGCCCAGGGCGACAGACGGTTTCGATCGCGCGGCGCACGACGTCGTGGGTTCGACACCTGTCGTCGGTCTCCGACTCGTGAACGGGAGGTCATCGCGGTGACGGAAGAGACAGACCAGCACGTTCCGCGGCAACCGCTCCCGGGCGAGCCGGCCCAGGCGGCGACCGGCGCAAACGAAGTTCGGCCATCCGTCGATGTCGATGTCGATGTCGTCATCGTGGGGTCGGGGGCGGCGGGGTTGAGCGCCGCGCTGTCGGCGCGAGCGCGCGGGGCGAGGCGGGTGTTGGTCGCTGAGGGCGAGGCCGCCGTGGGCGGCTCGTCTCGGCTGTCGGGCGGCCTGATCATGGGCGCCGGCACCCGATACCAGCGGGCACAAGGCATCCACGATGACGCCGACGCGCTCTATAACGACTACCTCCAGCTCAACCGGTGGGACGTCGATGCCGCCGTCGTGAAGCGCCTGTGCGAGATGGCCGGACCGACCGTGGAGTGGTTGGGCGACCTTGGCGTCGAGTTCCACGAACAACTCGTGTTCGGGGGAGACGAACGCGTGCCGCGGGTGCACGTGCCGATCGGCCGCGGTCAAGGTGTGATCGACGTCCTTCAACGCCGCTGCCGTGACGCCGACATCGACATCGCCCTCGGCCGTCGGGTCGATCGCTTGCTCGTCGAGGGTGGCAGCGTGACGGGTGTCGCAGTGGGCGACGACGAGATCCGATCGGGGGCCGTCGTCATTGCTTCGGGCGGTTTCGGGAACTCGGCGGCGCGTCTCGCCGCACACTTCCCGTCAGCGGCCGCAACCGGCGAGGCGTGGTACATCGGTGCCGACGGCTCCCGGGGCGATGCCCTCGAGCTCGCGACACAGGTCGAGGCTCAGACGGTCGGGCACGATCGTGGGCTGAGGCTCTTGCACACCGGCGTCGACCGGATCTTCGAGGCCTACATCCCAGGCTGGCTGGTGCTCGTCGATGTCCACGGGTACCGCTTCTGCGACGAGACTGCGCCGTACGGGATGATGGACCACCTCATGCGCATGCACGGCGACCGGGCATGGGCGATCTGTGACCATGCCACCTTGGCCGGCGCCACCTCATCCGGGGTCGCCCGCTACAAGCAGGCAATCCCAGGTTCGTCCAAGCGGCAGAGCCCGCATTGGACCACCGATGTGATGGAGCTGATGCTCGCAGCCGGCCGGGCCAAGCGTGCCGCCACGATCGAGGATCTCGCGTTCTCGCTCGACATCGATGCAGCGGTACTGCGTGGAACCATCGACCGGTACAACGCTGGCGCCGACGCCCACGACGATGTCGACTTCGCGAAGGAGGTGACGATGATCGAGCCCGTGCGCGAGCCGCCCTTCTACGCCGTCGAGATGCGACCGTCCACTGTGTGCTTCACGGCCTTCGGGTTGCGCATCGATCGCGATGCTCGCGTCCTGAGCCTCACCTCACAGACGATCCCCGGCCTGTTCGCGGCGGGGGAGTGCACCGGCGGTGTGATCGGTGCGCAGTACGTCGGGAGTGGCAACAGCTACGCCAACGTCACCGCTTTCGGACGCATTGCCGGCGAGAACGCGGCGTCGTTCGCGATCCGCTCCAGCCGATGAGCGTCGTGCGTTTCCCATCGTCGACCACCGGAACTGCTCCGACATCGCCAGACCGGACATATCCCGAGCTCAGGAGTGCTTGGGAGTCCAGCCGCCGTAGCCGTCGATGTCGCTCTCCTGCACGTCGCCGATCACGTCGGTGATCCAGGTGAGGCGGTCGCGCAGGATGCGGTTCACCCCGCCGTTCAGCGTCGCTGCCGACACCGCGCACGAGCCGCATGCACCCGAGAGCTGCAGCCGAACGACGCCTGTTTCGACATCGAGGCCGATCACGTCGAGCGAGCCACCGTCGGCGGCGATCACCGGCTGGATCACCTCGATCACGTCGAGGAGGTCCTTCACCCGTCGGCCTGCATCGGGATGATCGCCCGTGACGGGGAAGGGGTACTCGGTCGCGCCGGCGTGGGCGCCGGTATCAGGAGTGACAGTCGAGATCGGTTCCACGGCTCCATCCAACCGCGCCCACGCCGGTTTCATGCCACCGGAGTCCAGATTCGTCGTCCGTGAGCTCGACGACGCGTGGCGCGGGTGTTCGCTCACGGACCGACGGCTGCAGTGGGGCTACGCCGGTCAGACCCGCTCGATGATCGTGGCGGTGCCCATTCCACCGCCGGTGCACATCGTCACGAGCCCGGTCTGCAGGTCGCGCCGCTCCATCTCGTCGATCAGGGTGCCGATCAGCATCGCGCCGGTTGCGCCGATCGGGTGACCCAGCGCCATCGCTCCGCCGTTGACGTTGGTCTTGTCCCAGCTGGCTCCGGTGTCCTTCAGCCACTTGAGCACTACGGCGGCGAAGGCCTCGTTCACCTCGAACAGGTCGATGTCGTCGATCGTCATGCCGGCCTTCTTCAGCACGAGATGCGTGGCCGGGCCGGGCGCCGTCAGCATGATCACCGGTTCGGTGCCGGCGACCGCTGTCATGATGATCCGGGCGCGTGGCGTGAGGCCGTGAGCCTTGGCGTAGTCGGGCGACGCCACCAGCACGGCGCCTGCGCCGTCGACGACGCCCGAAGAATTGCCGGCGTGATGCACGTGGTTGATCGCATCGACGTGTGGGTAGGCGATGCGGGCGATCTCGTCGATGCTCTTGCCGCGGTCGGCCAGCACATGGGCACCCATGCCCTTGAAGCTCGGCTGCAGCTTGGCAAGGTCGTCGACGGTGGTGCCCGGGCGAGGAAACTCCTCGTGGTCGAGGGCCAGGCGACCGTCGTCGTGGAAGATCGGCACGAGCGATCGGTCGAAACGGCCTTCGGCGATCGCCGCCGCGGCACGGATCTGGCTGGCGACGCCGAGCTGGTCGCACTGCTCGCGGGTGAAGCCTTCGGTCGTGGCGATCAGGTCGGCCGAGATGCCCTGCGGCACCATGTCGTACTGGTCGCGTAGGTGGGTGTTGTTCGCGGTGAAACCGTCGACGTGCATCGGCGACGGTCGCGACATCGACTCCACACCGCCTGCCACGACCAAGTCCTGGAAGCCCGACAGCACACCCATGGCAGCGAAGTTCACCGCCTGCTGACCGGAGCCGCAGAAGCGGTTGAGCGTCACGCCCGGCGCACCGGTCGACCATCCTGCATCGAGCGCCGCCATGCGGGCGATGTCCATCGAGTGGTCGCCGCTGCCGGCACCGCAGCCCATCACGACATCGTCCACCTCGGCGGTGTCGAAGCCGTTGCGGGCCTGGAGCGCGTTCAGCACCTGGGCGAGGATGCGCTGTGGGTGCACGGCGTGCAATGCCCCGCTCTCCTTGCCCTTCCCGCGCGGTGAGCGCACTGCGTCGATGATCCAAGCTTCGCGTTCCATCGTGTCTCCTGATCTGTCCGTGAGTGCGTCTGTGGGTGCATCTGTGGGTGCATCTGTGTCGACGCGTGAGCGACGGCTATCGCGATGAGAGATGCGGGCGGCACCGCCACTCATCTCTCATCGCGGTTGGGTCTGGGTTCGGGGGGCGGGGCGCACGAGCTGACCGGGTCGGGCAGCGACGGCATCGGGATCGAGCACGCCGTCGGTGATGACCGGGGTGCCGTTCACGAGCAGGTGGCGCATGCCTTCGGGCTGGTCTGCCGTCAGCCGTTCCGCGCCGGCGGGGAAGTCGCGGACGCGGCGCAGCGGGCCGGGTGCCACGGTGGCGGGGTCGAACACCACGAGGTCGGCGATCGCCCCGTCGCGAATGATGCCGCGGTCGGTGAAGCCGAAGATGTCGGCTTGCTGCTGGGTGAGCTTGTGGATCGCGTGTTCGAGGGTGAGCACGCCCTTGTCGCGCACCCAGTTGCCGAGCAGGTCGGTCGCGAGCGGGGCGTCGCACAGCTGACCCACGTGCGCGCCGGCGTCCGAGAGGCCGAGCGTGCACCCGTCGGCCATCAGCAACACCGCGATGCCGTCCTGGTCGTCGTTGGCCAGCACGGCCTTGACTCGGAACCGTTGCAGGTCGGGCTCCTCCAAGGTCAGATCGAGCAGGGTGTCGAACGGCTCGGTGCCGCGCTCGGCAGCGATCGACGCGAGGCGGCGTCCGATCAGCTCGGGGTTCGTGTCGCTCTCCATGATCTCGTAGGTGTCCCAGCGAGGCATCAGACCCTTGCCTGCCGCCCAGCCTTCCTGCACTCGCTGGCGCCAGCCCGGATCGGCGTAGTTGGCCCGGCGGGCGTAGATCGACATGGGCATCAACTCGGCGAAGATCGGTGACGTGTTGAGCGTGAACGGTTCGATCATGGTCATCGAGAACGACAGCGGCCGACAGCTCACCTGCGGGTAGACCTGCGCACCCCGCGCCATCCCGCGTTGGTGGATTTCGAGCGCCTTCAGATGCGCGCCGGTGTTCGTGGTGAGCAGTGCCGTCCACGTGATCGGGACGCCGATCTGGAGCTGCATGTCGTAGAGCTGCTCGAAACGCATGCCATCGCTGGTGCCGTTGATGCCGATGACCCCGCGGCCGGAGTCGGCCACCGCCTGGCACAGCCCTTCCAGTTCGGCGCGATCGGCCCACCGGCTGGGGATCGGCTGACCGTCTGCTCCGAGGTGGGTGACGGCGAAGCTCGTGGCGAATCCCGCCGCCCCGGCGTCCATTGCCTCGGTGACGAGTTCGGCCATGCTGTCGATCTCGTCCTGGGTGGCCGTGCGGCCGGACGCTTCGTCGCCCATCACGAAGATCCGCAACGCGGTATGGCCGATGTATGCCGCGTAGTTCAACACCGTGCCGTGGCGTTCGACGGTCTGCAGGTACTCCGGGAAGCTCTCGAACTCCCAGGGAATGCCGGCGTTCAACGACGCCGGATCCATGTCCTCCACCTTCTCGAGGGTGCGCGCGATCAGGTCGCGGTCGCCGGGTCGCGTGGGTGCGATCGAGAAGCCGCAGTTCCCGGCGACCACGGTGGTGACCCCGTGGTAGCACGACGGTGTGAGCGCGGGATCCCAGAACACCTGGGCGTCGTAGTGGGTGTGGATGTCGATGAAGCCGGGGCTCACCACACAACCCGTGGCGTCGAGCTCGCGATCGCCGACGAGGTCGGGTCCGATGGCGACGATGCGGCCACCTGCGACGGCCACGTCCGCGGCATAGCCGGCCGAACCCGTACCGTCCACCACGGTGCCGCCACGGATCACCAGCACCGGTGCGACCGGCGTTGCCCGGGTGTCAGACATCCCTACCCCCTCTGGACCGTGTCGTGCGCTGAACTCGCGACGAGACGCGAGTTGCGGCCCGGGCACATGGTCGCGCATCGAGATCTCCCCGCGTGGATCGAGAGCCGGCGACGCCGGTGTGGGAGGGCCGGTTGGCGTACGTGGCACGGTCCGATCGGGTCGTTCGACCCTGGTCGAAGCCGCTTGTCGGAAGACACGGACAGAGGCCGAGGCCGAGGTGCCGCACCGGGTTGGCACCCGACGAACGGTGGGGAACGTCGAAGGTTCCTACGACCTTTGACGAACCTTTGGATGCCCTCCAGGAAGTGGCCCTGAGATCTTGACGGGGCCTTGACGGAACGCCGACACTGTCCAGAGACTACTGAATGGAGCGGACATGACGGAACAGGTCGGGCGGCCTGTAGTTCTGAGTCGGCGAGATCTGATGCGGGCGGGGGTCTTCGTCGGCGCGGCGATGGCGCTGCCGTTGCAACGCTTGGTCTCAGGTCAGTCGACCACGTCGAGGCGAATCGGTGAGACGCAGTTGCCTGCGCCGTTCTCCGTGCCGTTCTCGCGGTCACCGGTTTCGGTGCCGGTACGGACCGCTGGTGGTGTCGACTACCACCGGATCGTCATGGCACCGATGCAGACCGAGGTCTTGCCGGGCTATCGCACCACGTTTTACGCATACAACGGTTCGGTGCCCGGTCCGACCATCCGTGCGACTCGAGGCACTCCGGTCTGGGCGAGGTTCGTGAACCGGTTGCCGGCGCAGCACGCGACGCTCGCCTATGAGCCGTACACCTCGGTCCATCTGCACGGGAATCCTTCATTGCCGCAGTACGACGGCTACGCCAGCGACATCACCCGGCCCGGGCAGTTCAAGGACTACCGGTGGGAGAACATCGAACGAGCCCGCACTTTGTGGTACCACGACCACGCCGTGCACCACACTGCCCAGAACGTGTACCAGGGTCTCGCGGGCCAGTACCACGTGACCGATCCGGCGGAACCTCGTTTCGGGTTGCCGACCGGCGACTACGACGTCGCGCTCACGATCGGCGACGCCATGTTCGAACGGAGTGGCGAGTTGCTGTTCTCGCTCGAGAACGAAAAGGGCCTGTGGGGAGATGTGATCCTCGTGAACGGTCGACCGTGGCCGGCGATGAAGGTGGCCCGCCGGAAGTACCGATTCCGTGTGCTGAACGGCTGTGTGTCGCGTTCGTTCCACTGGTCGCTCGACAACGGCGACGATCTGACGGTCGTTGCCACGGATGCAGGACTGGTGCCGTACCCGGTGAAGACCAAGAGCATCCGTCACACCAATGGTGAGCGCTACGAGGTGGTGATCGACTTCGCGAGGTACGCGCCGGGTACGCGGGTCGTGATGCGCAACGCCAGCCTGCCCTACAACGAGGACTTCACGAACACCGACAAGATCATGGCCTTCGACGTCGTCGGCGACGCCTTCGATCCGGCGAACAACTCGGTCCCCGACGTGCTCGATCTCACCAACCCGGTGATGACCACGCCCGTGTCGAGGTCGGTGCAGACTCGCAACTTCCGGACGGAGCGGCAAGGTGGCGAGTGGACGGTGAACGGCAACACGTGGGCGGACGTGATCGAGAGCGGCTACAGGTTCACCGAAGCCCGGCCCACATCCGGCACGACGGAGATCTGGGAGTACCAGAACAACTCCGGTGGCTGGGCGCATCCGATGCACGCTCACCTCATCGATGTGCGGATCCTCACCCGCAACGGCAAACCGCCCTATCCCTACGAGGTCGGGCCGAAGGACGTGATCAACGTCGGTCAGAACGAGACCGTGCGAGTGCTCGCCACGTTCGATGGCCGTGGCAAGTACATGATCCACTGCCACAACACGATGCACGAGGATCACGACATGATGACCCAGTTCGAGGTCGTCGACCCAACACAGGCCGCGCCCGACCCGTTCAGCGCTCCGGCGCAGTGGCTGCCCGAGACACCGTTCTGATTCATCGCCGGCCGACCCGCTGAATCCGCCCAGGGGTCATTCGACCCTGGTCGACGACGTGGTGCACGAGCGACACTGGTGGTGTTGAGGACCCATCCGATGACCACGCCGACTCCCGACTCCTCCCATGACTCCTGCCCTGAGTCCGGCCCTGGGTTTCGGCGTGCACCTCAGGAGTCGACGCGGTGAACGATCGAGCAAGACGGAACAAGGCGGCGCAACGGCGGGCGCGTACCGTTCGTCGTCTCTCGGTCGGCAGCGTTGCCGCGGTCGTGGTGGTGGTGGTTGCCGTGATGGTCGCACTCGCGAGCCGTGGCGACGGGACGAACGCAGGGCCGCCGCTCAGTGAGCTTGCCCAGGCGGGCAAGGAAGCTGCGGTCCGGCGAAGCTGTGTGGGGTGCCACGGGCGCGCTGGCGAAGGCGGCGCCGGCAATGCTGGACCGAAGTGGGTCGGGCTGTTCGGCTCGACCGTGATGTTCGACGACGCAAGCACCGGCGTCGCCGACCGCGACTACCTGGTCGAGTCGATCGTCGATCCTCGGGCGCGACAGGTTGCCGGGTACACCCAGAAGATGCCGGTCGATGCCATCCCGGAAGCCGATGTGTTGGCCATCGTGCAGTACATCGAAGAGCTCGCGGCGCCTGTCACGGTGGGCGATTGAGGCGCACGCGGACGGTGGTTGTTCGGGATCTCCCGAGCTCGTCTCATGTCGGCTCCCCCTGCAGGGCAGCAGCGGTCAAGATGTGGCGTGATCGAACTGCCGTCACCGTGTCTCGTCGTGCTGGTCGGCCCTGCCGGATCGGGCAAGTCCACCTGGGCGGCTGAGCACCTTGCCGGCCACGTGGTTTCGAGCGATGCGCTGCGGGGGCTGGTGGGCGAGGGAGAACACGACCTGCGCGCCTCCGCCGATGCGTTCGCCGTGCTCGACGACGTGGTGGATCGTCGACTTCGACGAGGGTTGACCACGGTGATCGACTCGCTCGGGAACGACGTGGCCCGACGTGCCCGCGCCCGCGAGATGGCCGCTCGTCATGGCACACCGTGCGTGGCCGTGGTGTTCGATGTGCCGTTGCGCGAGGTGAAGGCGCGCAATCGGTCGCGTCCGTCGCCGGTGCCCGATGCCGTGCTCCGTCGTCAACTCGGTGAGTGGCCGGAGGTGATGGCTGCCGTCGATGCCGAGCCGTTCGATGCCGTGCATCGTGCGGGTGCCGCCAGTCTGGTCTCACCGTCGTTGACCCGGCGCAGGGTGCCCGATCGATCTGCGGCAGTGTCGATGGTTGCGCCGCTCGGGAACAGCTCGCGCGACGCGCTCCGGTTCGGCCTCCAGGTCCCCCACTTCGCCTGGGAGGGGGGACCGGCCATGATCGGTGCGACGCTCCGCGACATCGCTCGACGGGCCGAGGCGGCCGGTTTGGACGACCTGTGGCTCATGGACCACATGCGTCAGATCCCGATGTTCGGTCCGCCGTGGTCGGACATGCTCGAGAGCTGGACCACCCTCGGCCATCTCGCGGGCTGTACCGAACGGATCGGATTGGGCACGCTGGTCACCGGGATCACGTATCGAAACGTGGCCCACCTGGGAAAGATCGTGGCCACGCTCGATGTGCTGTCGGGTGGCCGGGCGAGGTGTGGGCTCGGGCTGGCGTGGTACGCCGACGAGCACCATGCCTATGGCTGGGAGTTCCCCCCGCGAGACCATCGATACGCATTGCTGCGCGATGCGCTCCTCCTGCTCCCTCGGCTGTGGGGTCCGGGCAACAAGCCGTTCGATGGCGATGCGCTGCACGTGCCGGACACCACGTGCTACCCGCGTCCGCTCCAAGCGAAGGTTCCGATCATGGTCGGCGGATCGG
>JAYSLK010000232.1:0-8515 GCA_043725585.1 Actinomycetota bacterium | reverse complement strand
TCACCGGGTTCGTGTTCGTGGCTGCGTTCCCCACCACGCCCGTGATCATCGGCCTCGGCGTCGCGCTCGTCGCCCTGGGCGGGGTGCTGTGGTTCGTGTTGGACAGGCCGACATCGTCCGATGCAACGATCGGGCTGGTCATCGCCTTGGTCGGCTCTGCGGGGTTGGCCGTCACGGCAGGCACTCCGTGCGACGTGGAGAGCACCTACTTCTGCGCAGTCGTGCAGGTGGACCCGAATCGTCCGACGGGGAGGGTGCTCGTGCTGGACGACCTGAGGAACTCCTATGTCGACCTCGACGACCCCACGTACCTCGAGTTCTCGTACGCCCAGATCATGGGCGACGTGATCGAGTCGGTCGCGCCAGAAACGGACCCGATCGCTGTGGCGCACATCGGCGGCGGAGGCTTCACGATGCCGCGCTACATCGATGCGACCCGGCCCGGTTCGACGAACGTGGTGTTCGAGCTCGATCCAACGATCGTCGAACTGGCCGAAGACGAACTGGGGCTCGTGCTGACACATGCGCTCACCGTGCGCACGGGAGACGCCCGCGTCAACCTGCGAACGTTGGGGGCAGGTTCACGCGACCTCGTGATCGGCGACGCTTTCGGCGGCGAAGCCGTGCCGTGGCACCTCACGACGGTCGAGTTCGTCCGTCAGATCCGTCGGGCGCTCCGACCTGGTGGTGTGTACGCCATCAACCTGATCGACTTCGGTGATCGTGGCTTCGCTCGAGCCGAGGTCGCCACGTTGCGGGCGGTGTTCGAACACGTGGCCGTGATCGCCCCGCGCGATCGCCTGGAGGGTTCCGCTGGCGGGAACTTCGTGCTCGTCGCCAGCGACGACCCGCTGCCACTCGCCGCGATCCAGACCCGAAACACGTCACGCAGCGACGACGACACCGTGCTCGGCGACGCAGCGGGTCTCGACGAGTTCGTCGGCGACGCGAGGACCCTCACCGACGAGCGGGCACCCGTCGATCAGCTGATCACCCCGCAGGCCTGACCACGGCATCGACCCAGCCGTGCTCGGGGCAGGTGGGCCCTGTCATCGCGTACGGTGAGCATCGCCCCATGCTGCGCGCGAACGCGACTGGTCCATTCAGCCCATCTCGTCGCTCCGTCGGTCGCCATGCGACATCCGATGGTTGACTCCTCGCATGAGCGCTCGGAGGCCGTCACCACCGAATTGGGCGGCCGCGATTCGAGATGCTGCGCCGCCGACAGCAGCAGCAGCAGCAGCACCAGGGACGAAGTCGTTTGGATTCCGACATCCGCTGCCTCGCTCAGCGACATGTCCACCGGGTCAGCACGCTGATCGGACGACGCGATGACCGAGCACACCTTTTCTCTTCCACGGGCCGACGCCCTCGACGCGATGCTCGACACCACCCATGCCCGCCGAGTCTCGGCATCGGCATGGGCTCACGAACATCTTGCAGAGGGAGGCGTCGATCGGACGACGTGGGCGCGTTGCGGCGACGCCGGGCTGTTCGGGCTCCTCGTGCCCGAGCAACACGGAGGATGTGGCTGCACCGCAGTCGAGGCCTTGCTGACCTTCGAGGGGCTCGGATACGGATGCGATGACGCAGGGCTCGTTTTCGCACTCGCAAGCCAGGTGTTCGCGTTCGGCCCCGCTTTCAACAGTGGGGCAAACGACGACCAGCGCTCCCGTTTCCTGCCCGGCATCCTGGCGGGCACGACGTTCGCGTCGTTCGCGATGAGCGAGATCGACGCTGGATCCGACTCGTCGGCGATCACGACCACGGCGACCCGTGTCGGCGACAGCTATCGACTCGATGGCGTCAAGACGTGGGTCACCCTCGGCCCAGTGTGCGATCTCGCGATCGTGTTCGCCACCACCGACCCGGCAAAGGGTCGCTGGGGCATCACCGCCTTCCTCGTCGAGACCGACCAGCCCGGGGTCACCGCATCCGCACCGATCGACAAGTTCGGCCTCGCCTCGTCGCCATTCGGCATGTTGGAGCTCGACGGCTGTGTCGTTCCGGAGGCAAACCGTCTCGGGCCCGACGGGGCGGGCGCAACGCTGTTCTCGTCGGCGGTCGAAGCCGAACGCGCCTACCTGTACGCCGCGCAGGTCGGCGCCACGCAGCGGCTGCTCGAGCGCTGTGTCGAACGGGCCCGCACTCGCCGCCAGTTCGGCCAGCCGATCGGCGCGAACCAGGCTGTCAGCCATCCGTTGGCCGACCTTGCCATCCAGCTCGAGATGGCGCGACTCTTGATCTACAAGGCGGGTGCACTCGCCGATACCGATCGATCCGTCACCCTCACCGCCGCCATGGCCAAGGTGCAGGTGAGCGACACAGCCATCCAGGCAGCCCTGCGAGCGTTCCAGCTCTTCGGCGCCGAGGGCTACACCACCGCAGCAGGACTCCACACCTACCTCCGCGACGCGGTGGGAGGCATGGCCTACTCGGGCACATCAGACATCCAGCGAAACATCATCGTGCGGCTGCTCGGCGCAGACCGCCCGTCACGACGGAGCACACCATGACCCATTCAGATCAGCACCGAAACGTCTGGTTCCGACGCTGCATCGCAGTCGCCCTCGCCATGATCGGCTTCGCTGCGGTCGCGCCGACCGGAGCGTCGGCTCATGCCGGCAACCAGTCGTATCTCTATCTCGACATCACCGACAGAGCGGTCGGAGGACGGGTGGAGATGCCGATGCAGGACGTGAAGGACGTGATGGGCATCGACCTCTTGGAAGGTGGCGCCGATCTCCTCGACGACATCGAAGCGGCGACGCCGGCACTGCAAGCGTATGTCGCCGATCACCTCTCGTTGGGTGCCAACGGGGATTCATGGCCGCTCACGTTCACGACCGTCGAGCCGCTGGCCTACGACCCGCTCGAGCCGAACCGGAACTACATCTACGTCGATTTCGTGGTGGACATCGAGTTCGAGACCGTTCCTCGCGTGCTGGACGTGACGTTCGATCCGTTCTTCGACGACATCCGCGACCGCGATGGTCTGCTGTTGATCGGCAACGACGTCCAGGCCGGAGTGGTCGACAACGCCGATGAAGTGTTCGTCCGCTTCACCGCCGACTCCCGATCACAGCAGGTGTCGCTCGACGACACATCGTGGACCAAGAACCTCACCGCGTCGATCGAGCTCGGGGTCGACCACATCAAGACCGGTCCCGACCACATCCTGTTCATCTTCGTGCTCTTGCTCCCCGCAGTTCTCGTCTTCGGTGCCCGCCGTTGGCAGCCTGCGGTGTCGTTCAAGGCCGCGCTGTGGCGCATCATGAAGGTTGCGTCGATGTTCACCCTGGCCCACACGATCACCTTCACGCTGGCGGGCCTCGACCTGCTGCCGCTGCCTCCGTCGAAGCTGATCGAGGGCATGATCGCCCTGTCGATCGCCGCAGCCGCGATCCACAACCTCACGCCTGTGCTGATCAACAAGGAGTGGGCGATCGCGTTCGGCTTCGGTCTGTTCCACGGCATGGGATTCGCATCGCTGGTCGGTGGACTCGAGACGAGCCGCAGCGTGCAGCTCATCTCGCTGCTCGGCCGCAACATCGGCATCGAGATCGGACAGGTGATGGTCATCCTGGCGGCGTTCCCCGTGCTGTTCCTGCTCCGTCGCACCCATGCCTACATGCCGCTGTTCAAGATCACATCGGTCGGTCTCGTGGTGGTCAGCCTCGGATGGATGTACGAGCGGTTGTTCGAGCACGATCTCGGCATCAACAATGCGATCGCGCCGTGGCTCGACGTGCAGAAGGCGGCCGTGCCGCTCATCGTGATCACCTTGCTCGCCGCCGGCTATCAGTACTTCGAGAAGTCGAAGGGCCGGCTGCTGCCCGGGTTCGCCGAGGACACCCTTGTCGACGTGCAGGTGCCCGATCGCGATGCGGAGACCGTCGGTGCGTGAGCTCCTCACCAGCGATGTGACCGACCTCCCGGCCCTCATCGAGCGCGCTGCGGCTGGTCGGCCATCGGCCGAGGCCGTCGTCGGATCGACCCGGCGATGGACCTGGGCCGAGGCGCATGCCGCCGTGGTGCACATCGCCGACGAGCTGCATCGGATCGGCGTTCGACCAGGCCAGCACGTGGCGGTGCATCGCACCAAGACCGCCGAGTCGTTGCTCGCCGTCTGGGGAGTGCTGTGTGCCGGCGCGGTCGTGGTGCCCGTCGACGCTCAGTTGACGCCCGACATCACCGCAGGCATGTTCGAGCGAGCCGACGTCGTTGCCGCACTTGTCGATCGTCGTACCGCCGGCCGGCTGCCGGCCGGGCTGGCCTCGATCGACGTGTCGGCCCTCGTCTCGGCTGCACCGGCCGTGGCTCCCATCGGTCAGCGCACGGCGCGCTCGCTCGCAGACACGGCGTACCTGATCTTCACGTCCGGGTCGACGGGTGTGCCCAAGGCGATCGTGCACACGCATGCGAGCGCGCTCGCGTACGCGGCGCTCGTCGTCGACACCTACTCGTTGGCGCCGACCGACCGGGTGGCCGGCATGTCGCCGATCCACTTCGACATGTCGACGCTCGAGCTGTACGCGGCGCCGCTCGCCGGCGCGACCGTCGTCGTGATGGACGAGGCGGTCATGAAGTTCCCGGCGTCGTTCTCCCACCGGTGCGCGGCCGAGCGCGTGTCCGTCTGGTACACCGTTCCGTACTTCCTGCAGCAGGTCGCATCACGAGGCGCGCTCGATCAGCACGACCTGTCCACGCTGCGATGGTTGTTGTACGGCGGCGAGGCGTACAGCCCCGCAGCGCTCGACGCACTGCTCGAGCAGCTCCCGGCCGATGTCCGCATCTCCAACGTGTACGGACCGGCCGAGGTGAACCAGTGCACCGTGTGGAACTTCACCCGCGACCAGCTCGACGTGACCGCCAGCGATGTGCCGCTCGGCGAGGCCTGGACAGGGGCGCGTCTCGCAGTGGTGGACGACAACGGGCTGCCCGTCGCCGATGGCGAAGCCGGGGAGCTGCACGTGGCAGCCACGACGGCGATGACCGGATACTGGCGCCAGCCCGAGCTCACCGCGCGAACGTACCAGGAGCGAGGCGACCTCGGGCCTGGCCGCTGGTACTCGACCGGCGACCTCGTGCACCGCGGCCCCGATGGCTTGCTGCACTACCTGGGCAGGCGCGACCACCAGGTCAAGATCCGCGGCACACGCATCGAGCTCGATGGCGTCGAGGCGGTGCTCGGCAATGCCCCACACGTCCTGCACGTAGTGGTCGGCCCGACACCAGCCGCCGACGGTCTCATCGCTGCCGTCGTGGTCGCCGACGAGGCGTTCGACGAGTACGAGTTCATGTCGTACGCCATCTCGAGACTTCACCCGTCCGCCGTCCCGACACGAGTGGTCCGACAGTCGGATCTTCCCCGAACGGGTTCCGGCAAGATCGATCGCCGGCGCGTCCGCGCCGCACTGGTCCAGGAAGCCACCGCCACATGAACATCAACGATCTTCGCGGCGCCCTGTGCGCCTTCATCAACGACTCCGTGTCGCTCGACCCGGGGACCACCGTCGCGCCGGGCACCGATCTGCTCCTCACCGGGCTCGTCGACTCGATGGGAGTCGTGCAGATCGTGAGCTGGATGGAGAGCGAGCTCGACATCTCGGTCGAGCCGAACGACGTGGTGCTCGAGCACTTCCAGACCGTGGACGCGATGGCCGACTTCGTCGACCGCCGTCGAGCATCGCAGGTCGGCCGCAGGGAACCGGTAGGTGGCCAGGGCTGATGACCGTCGTGGGCCCAACGCCGTTGCATCTCGCTCCCGTGGCCGTGCACGTCGGGCTGAGCCATCGACCGGAGACGAACCTGACGTCGTACCAGCGACGCCTCTGGGCGTCGCAGCGGCGGGCGCCCGACAGCCCCCTGCAGAACATGGCACTCGTCACCCACCTCGGCGATGGCGCCGCTCAACCCATCGATCCGCTGCGGCTCAGCGATGCGTTTGCGGCAGTGGTCGCTCGACGGGACGCGCTGCGGACACGCATCGACACCAGTTCGGCGACGGGCGAGCCCCGCGCCGTCGTCATGGAAGACGGCCCACGGTCAGAGGTCGTGTCGATGCGGCGTGACCGTGTCGACGAATGGGCGCGAGCGCGCTCGGGTCGTCCTGTCGATGCGTCGGTGTGCGCATACGACTCGGTGATCCTCACCCACGACGACGGCACCGCATCGTGGTACCTGTGCATCCACCACGTGATCACCGACGCAACCTCGTCGGCGATGGTGTTCGCCGAGACGGCGGCCTTCTACGCCGGCGAGCCACCGGCCGGACCGGCTGAGTCCGTCAGCTCCTGGGCGGCATCGCTGTCCGCGCCCGATCCACGCCGACAGCTCGCCGCCGAGCATTGGGCTGGCTGGTCTGCCGCCGACCCATTGGGTGGCTGGTATCGCCCCGTCGTTCGTGCGACTCCCGCAAGCGAGCGACATCGCATCGATCTCGATGCCGACCTCCGCGCAGCCGTCGATGCCGCGCTCAGCAACCCGTACCGTCTGTTGTCGCCCGACATGTCATGGGCCACCCTGCTGGTCTCGATCACCGCGGCGCACCTTGCAACGATCTCAGGTCGCCACCACGCGACCATCGGCATCCCGGTCCACAACCGAACCGCTGCCTCGCGCGATCTCGTGGGTCTGGTGATGGAGGTGTTTCCCCTCACCGTCGAGGTGCGCGACACCGACACCTTCGCCGAGTTGCACCGCCGCACGGCTCGCGCGGTGATGGACCTGATGCGCTTCGCCGTTCCCGGGACGTCGCCGGCCGTCGAGGTCGATGCCGTGGTGAACGTCATCCCTCGAGGCTCGCTCGGTCACTTCGGGAGCATCCCCGCACACACCAACTGGGTGCACGCCGGAGCCGCCGATCCCAGCCACATGGTCCGGGTGCAACTCACCACCTACGAAGGTGGTGCTCCCCAGATCGACCTCGACATCAACACCGCGGGCGCCGACGAGGCGCACCGGGTCGCTGCGCCGTCGCACTGGCGTGCGTTGCTGGCCGCCGCGGTGAGCGCCCCCGACACGATCGTGGGCGACGTCGACTTCCTCACCCACGCCGAACGGCGAACCCTCGAACAGTGGGGCAGCGGACCCGAGGGGCCATCGTGGCCCGGCGCAGTGACCGACCGGCTGGCGGCAGCGCTGATGCGCCGCGACGATCCTCACGACCCGAGCCACGTCGCAGCCGTGGACGGCGACCGATCGTTCACGGGTGCGGAGATCTGGCACTGGGTCGAGACGACCCGCGCCTGGTTGGCCACTCGCGGTGTGCGCCAAGGCGATCGAGTGGGGATCTGTCTGCCCCGATCGGTGGAAGCCGTCGTTGCGATCGATGCCGTCCTGCGCAGCGGCGCATCGTACGTCGTCCTCGATCCCGAGCATCCCGAGACCCGTCGAGCATCGCTTGCAGCGCGTGCCGGATGCGTGATCGTGATCGGGCACGTGCCGTCGCTGCCCGACTTCCCCCACGACCTTCCTGATCCCCCACCCCCTCCGCTCATCGAGGCCGATGACGAGGCGTACGTGCTCTACACCTCCGGTTCGACGGGCAAGCCCAAAGGCGTGCCGATCACCCATGGGGGTCTTGCCGCGTACCTCGACATCGCGATCTCGTCGTACACGGGCGCAGGCGCAGGCGCAGGCGATCCAACTCCTCCCATCGCTCCGTTGTTCAGCGCCCTCACCTTCGATCTCACCATCACCACGTTGTTCCTTCCCCTCTTGACCGGCGGCCGGATCGAGGTCATCCACGGCGATGGAGTGGCGGCCATGGGCGAGATCGCGCGGCGCCCCCACCTCACCTGGGCGAAGGCCACGCCCAGCCATCTCGAACTGCTCGTCCGGCAACTTGCGCCAGGTCATGGCCTGCGCACGCTCGTGGTCGGGGGTGAGTCGTTCGCCACCGGGCTCGCCCAGCGGCTGTGCGACGCCTTGTCGGGGGTGGCGATCTACAACGAGTACGGTCCGACGGAAGCCGTCGTCGGGTGCATGATCCACCGCTTCGACCCGCACGATCGGCATGCCGGCGAGATCAGCGTACCCATCGGTGTCCCCATGCCCGGCGTCACCCTCGGTGTGTTCGACTCAGCCGGACGGCGGGTCCCCCCACGGGTCGCGGGCGAGCTGTGGATCGCCCATCGCGGTCTCACTGCGGGCTATCTCGACCTGCCCGAGTTGAACGCCGAGCGCTTCATCGACCGATCGGGCCAACGCTGGTACCGATCGGGCGATCTCGTCGCCTTGCTCGACGACGCCACCCTCACCTACCTCGGGAGGATCGACGAACAGGTGAAGGTCGGTGGCGTCCGGCTCGAGCCGGGCGAGGTCGAAGCAGCCCTCGAGGCACATCCCCTCATCGGGCGCGCTGCGGTCCGTCTCTGGAACCCTGCCACCGCCCGAGAGCCCGCTCGACGTGAGCACTGCCAACGCTGCGGCCTGCCGAGCGACGTGCCCGGCACGACGTTCGATGCCGACGGCGTCTGCGGGACGTGTCATGACTACGAGCGGATCAAGA
>JAYSLK010000231.1:0-1506 GCA_043725585.1 Actinomycetota bacterium | reverse complement strand
CGCAGACCGACATCGAGCACCAGCGACCGCTGCGGTTGCGTGACGCATCGACGAAGATCCAGCCGCAGTGCTGGCACGCCTTCACCCGTTCCCATGTGTCGGTGCTCTGCGCCTCGACGATCACCTCCACCAGTCGAGCAGCCACCACGTCCGATGTCGTGCCCGTCGCGACGAGGCGCAGCCGCCCACCATCGACGACGGGCCGCAGGCGGCAGTGCTCCAGGGCGTCGGCCAGCGGCGGGAGCGATCGCTCGACGATCGAACGCCACATCGCATCGCGCAACTCGAGCATCTTCTCGCGGTCCCCGACGGTGACCCGGTCGACGTCGTAGCCCTCTCGACGCAACCACGAATCGAGCTCGCCGACGTCGCGCCACGCGTCACCACCCTGTTCGCGGTTGATCGAGTTGCAGAAGCGCCGGACCAGATCGAGTTCGCCACCGGAGCCGACGGCGTCGGGCCAGCTGCCATCGGGCAAGGGGACTCCCGACGAATCGAGCGGGTGACGCGCCGAGATCATTGCCGCCATCGTAGGCAACGCCATGAAGGTGTCGCCGCTACGGTCGCGGCCGATGACCTCCGATCCGCCCGACTCGCTCCTCACCGACAGCACACAGGCCGTGCCACAGCCCACGCTGCGCGGGCTCCTCGACGCCGACTCGTGCGACGTGCTCCTGATCCGCCATGGGCGATCTGCCGACGTGATCCCCGGCACCGCGGAGTCGGCCGACCCGCCCCTGCACACCGTGGGGCACGCACAGGCCGCGGCCTTGGTGGCGCGGCTGGCACCGGTCACCCTGCATGGGGTGTACAGCTCGCATCTCGCCCGCGCCGTCCAGACTGCGCAACCCCTCGCGGATGCCCGCGGGCTCACGCTCGACGTGTTCGACGACCTGCGCGAGGTCGACCTCGGCGACTGGAGCAACGGTGAGTTCCGTCGACGGGCTGCCACACAGGATCCCGAGTTCATGGCCTGGACCCTCACGGGGCGATGGGACGGCATCCCTGCGTGCGAAGGTGACGATGCGCTGCGTTCGCGGTTCGCCGCGGTGATCGATGTCGTGGCAGCGAGGCATGCGGGGAACCGCATCGCGGTCGTCGCTCACGGCGGGGCCATCAACGCCTACCTGTCGCACGTGCTCGGTGTTCACCGCTCGCTCTGGATGACCGTCGAGAACACCAGCATCACACTCGTGCGCCTGCACCCGACGCAGGGATCGACCGTGGTGTCGATCAACGACTGCCATCACCTCTACGACCCCATCGTCGAGACTTCACCGCTCGATCGCTGCGGGGTTGGGGCGCGGCCGATACGGTCACCGCATGGGTGATGATCTGCAAGAAGCACGCGAGGAGCTCGACAAGGAGTTCGAGCAACTCCGCAAGAACCTCGGCCACATTCACGCTGCGCTGGCAGATGTCGACCGCGCCGGTCCGCTCGACGACATCGCTGCGGTCCTCGAGAAGCTCGAGGACACGGTGAAGGAGGTGCGCACCGGGGGTCTG
>JAYSLK010000230.1:0-8543 GCA_043725585.1 Actinomycetota bacterium | reverse complement strand
CAATCGCATCCTGCTGTTGCGCAACACCGCAGACGCGCTCGATCGCATCCGCGGCACCCGCGGCCACGTTGCACTGCTGTTCCTCGACCTCGACAAGCTCAAGGACGTCAACGACAACGCCGGGCACGATGTGGGCGACGCACTGCTCGCCCAGGTGGCCAACCGTGTGGCCCACGCGACTCGCCCTGCCGACGTGATCGCACGCATCGGGGGCGATGAGTTCGTCGTGTTGTGCAACGGCAGCATCGACGAGCACTCGGCGCTCGAGCTGGCCGAGCGCATCCGCCTTGCGCTCAGCGGCAAGATCATGATCCGCGGCGTGGAGGTCGAGCTCACGGTCAGCGTCGGGGTCGCCCTCGCCAACACCTCGCACGTCGAAGGCGTGTCGTCGGCCGACGCCGCCCTCACGCTCCTCCGGCATGCCGATGCGGCGATGTACACCGCCAAGCGGCGTGGTCGCTCCCGCGTCGAGATGTACACCGAGGCCATGCGAGCTGCGAGCGTCGAGCAGAAAGAACTCGCCGCCGAGCTGGAACGAGCGCTCGCCACCGACGAGCTGCGTCTGGCCTACCAGCCGATCATCTCCACCCACACCGGCCGAGTGGTGGGTGCCGAGGCCTTGCTGCGGTGGGATCACCCCGTCCGCGGCCGGTTGCTCCCGGCTCAGTTCCTGCACCTCGCCAACGAGTCGGGTGCGATCGTGCCGATCGGTGATTGGGTGATCAACCAGGCGTGTCAGGACACTCGGGCCTGGCTGGCCGAGGGTCTCGTGGAACGCACCTTCAGCGTGCACGTCAACGTGTCGCCGCGGCAGCTCCAAGAGGGCACCTTCGTCGAGCGGGTCACCTCGATCGTTCGGTCGATGGATCTCACCGCTTCACAGCTCACCATGGACTTCGACGAGCTCACGCTTCACGACTCTCAGGGCGGTACCACGAGAGCGTTGCAGACCCTGCGCCGCTTCGGCGTGCAGTTGGCTCTCGACGACTTCGGCGTCGGGGTCAGCTCGCTCACCGCGCTGCGCGAGTGCGAGGCCGACGTTCTCAAGCTCGACGGCACCGTCACGCGCACGCTCGGCGCGAACGGAGACGACGACCCGATCGTTCGTGCGCTCATCCAGCTCGCTCATGCCTTGGAGATGCAGGTGGTGGCCGAATGGGTCACATCCGCCGATCAGCTGCACCGCCTGCGCATGTTGGGCTGCGACATGGTGCAGGGGTACCTGTTGGGCGAGCCCATCGCTGCGAACGCCTTCGCGGCACGCACGGCTCGAACCACCGGCTGAGTCAGTCGGCCCAGCGCTGCAGCACCACCGAGAACCGCGCACCTCCGAGCGGCGAGTCGCCGCACATCGCTCGTCCCGCCTGCACCTCGGCAAACGTCCGCACGATGAACAGGCCCATGCCCGAACCGGCGCGCTGTGAACTGTCGGCGCCTCGGACGTACGCGTCGAACATCGTGGCGCGCGCCGCAGTCGGAACACCGGCTCCGTCATCATCGACATGCACGACGAGCTCATGCTCGTCGACCGCCTCGACGGACACATCGACCCGCGACCCGACTGGTGTGTGTTTGAGCGCATTGCTGATGAGGTTTTCCACGATCCGTTCGACGAGCACCGGGTCGGCGAACGCTGACGGACTCGCCTCGTCGACCGAGAGGAACACCCTGCGCTCGGCCACGTCGAGGTCGCCGATCACGCGTTCGAGCATGCCGCGCATCGAGACGCGTTGCAGCACCACGTCGCTCGACCCGTGGAGCAGCCGATCGAGCGATGTGAGGTCGGCCAGCAGCCGAGACGTCCGGCGCGCATCGGCGCCGATCCGCTGGATGAGCTCGCGTCGTTGGTCGCCGCTCAATGAATCGCTGCTGTCATCGAGCAACGATGACATCAGCTGGATGGCCGCGATCGGCGAGCGCAGATCGTGCGACACGGCGGAGATCAACGCGGTCTTCTCGTCGAGCCGGCGACGCAGCGCCAGTTCGCCGAGGCGGCGGGTCACGGAGAGGTGCAGCAGGCCCGCAGCGCGCTCACCCAGGATCGCGAACCATTCCGATGGTTCGTGATCTGCCGAATGAGACACCACGATCTGGCCACCGAGATCCGTGAGGTCGAACACGACCGGCGTCGCTCCCACATCGGTCGAGCCCACGAGGATCGGTTCCATCGACGGCAGTTCCACCACCACTGCGGCGCCACCGCATTGCCACGACAGCAGTTCAGCCACCCGCCGGGCGGTCTGGTCGATAGGAGCACCCTCCACGATCTGGCCGTACACGTCATCGAGCAAACGCCGCTCGGTCACGTCCCGCATCAGGATCACGAAACCACGGACATCGGGATCGGCGCTGAGGTTGTTGGCAGCGAACTCGAAGGCCTTCCATCCGCCGTCGGCCGTCGCGAACCTCGCTTCGTCGAAGGTGCGTCGCGCCGGGTCGACGCCGTACTCGTGCGGCTCTACCAACTCTGCGGCAACGAGCCGCGCGACGTGGGGCAGATCGTCGGGATGAACGAAGTCGAGGCCCGATCGACCGTCGAGAGCGCCGGGCGGCCAGCCCAGCATGTCAGCCGCCTGCGGACCGACCCATCTGACGATGAACTCGTCGTCGAGGAAGACCACCACATAGGCGGTGCCGCGACGAAGGCCGACCGCCACCCGATCGAGGATCCCGTCCACTGCGGTCAGTGGCTGATCGACAGCCCGTCGAGGGAGTCGGCGAACTTCTCCAGGGCCGCGGCACGCCGGGTGGGCACGTGCTCGATCGACGGGTCGCTGGGCCGGTAGCGCTTCAGCACCTGGCGTGCGACGGTGACCTTGTGCACCTCGTCGGGGCCGTCGTAGATGCGGGCGGCACGGGCGGCCCGGTACATCGACTCGAGCGGCAGATCGGTGGTGTAACCGAGCGAGCCGTGGATCTGGATGGCGCGGTCGATCACGTTGTAGAGCACCTTCGCGCCCCAGAACTTGATCACGCCGATCTCGACGCGAGCATCGCTGTAGTGCTTGCCCGCCGCGTGCAGTTGGTCCATCTTCCACGCTGCCTGCAGCGTGAGCAGCCGCGCCGCTTGCATCTCGGCATAGCTCTCGGCGATCCAGTCCTGCACCATCTGCTTCTCGGCGAGGATCGAGCCATGCGTGTACCGGGTGAGCGCCCGCTCGCAGAGGAGGTCGAACGCACGCTGGCTCTGGCCCAGCCATCGCATCGCATGATGGATGCGTCCGGGTCCGAGGCGCTTCTGCGCCAGCGCAAATCCCTGACCGATGCCGGCTTCGCCGCCGACGATGTTCTCGAACGGCACCCGCACGTTCTCGTACAGGATCTCGGCGTGACCACCGGGTTCGCCGGTCTTGTGGTCGGGCTCGCCCATCGTGGGCACGTCGCGCAAGATGTTCACGCCTGGCGTGTTCGTGGGCACAACGATCATCGAGTAGTTCTTGTACGGCGTCTCGTGATCGCCTGTCTTCACCATCACGATCAGGATGTCGGCGATCGACGCATTGGACGAGAACCACTTGTGGCCGTTGATCACCCACTCGTCACCGTCGCGCATCGCGGTGGTGGACAGCAGCGTGGGATCGGCGCCGGCCCCCGGCTCGGTCATCGAGAAGCAGCTGCGGATCTGGCCGTCGAGCAACGGTGTCATCCACCTGTCGCGCTGCTCCTGCGTACCACCGACAGCGAGGAGTTCGGCGTTGCCGCTGTCGGGAGCGTTGTTCCCGAAGATGCTCGGCGCGTACCCGCACTGGCCGAGGATCTCGTGCATCAGTCCGAGCTTCACCTGGCCGAAGCCCAGACCACCCATGTCTGGCGGCAGGTGGGCGGCCCACAGGCCTTGCGCCCTCACCTGTTCCTTGAGCGGAGCCACGATCTTGAGGAACGTCTGGCGACCCTCGGGCGAGCGCCACTCGTGAGCGAGCGTCTCGAGCGGGATGATCTCCTCGCGCACGAAGCTGCGCATCCACGCCAGCTTCGCCTCGAACTCTGGTTCCGTCTCGAAGTCCCATGCCATGGGCGCGGACCCTAGTTCGCTCCCGATCCCTACACTGACCCGTGGTGCTCGCCTCCTCGCTCGACGTCGTGACGACGCTGCTCTCGCTGGCGGTGCTCGGGTTCATGGCGACACGCCTGGTCACCGGGGTGCGCGTGTCGCGTTCCACCTCCGGACGGGCAGTGGTGCGCGAGGTACGCCGCCGAATCGGATGGCGCCATGTGTGGCCGGTGCCGATCGTGCTGTTCGTCGTGATCGTCGCGGCGAGCGCGGCGATGCTCGTCCCCGGTCTCGACTGGGGCTGGTGGAGCGCGATCGGCGGCGAGGGCAACCCGGTGTTCGGCAGCACCGACCAGACCGCCGGCACCATCTGGGAGTGGATCATCCCGACTGTCTTCATCGCCCTGCTGCTGCCCGCCCTGCCGTTGTTCGCCCACGCCGAGGAGCGTCTCTTCCGTCGTGGGGCCGAGTGGTGGGGTTGGGGCAGGCGCTCCCTCAAGACGGTCCAGTTCGGTCTGGTGCACGCGCTCGTGGGCATCCCGATCGGTGCGGCGCTCGCGCTCTCGATCGGAGGCGGCTACTTCCTGTCCGTCTACCTCCAGGCGTTCCGACGATCAGGGTCGGCGGACGATGCCACGATGGAGTCGACGACTGCTCATACGGCCTACAACGGTGTCATCATCGTTGTCGTGCTCGTCGCCCTCGCCCTCACTGCAGTCCTGCCGTGACCACCACGCCCGCTGCCCCCGCCGACATCGACATCGTGAGGGACCGTTCGGTCACGATCACCTTCGACGACGGCGTCGTGGCCGAGTATCCCGTGGCTGCGCTTCGCGCCGGGTGCCCGTGCGCCAGCTGTCGCGGGTGGCGCGAGCGAGGTGAGGTGGCCTGGCCGCGACCCGGCGTGCCCGATGCGATCTCGATCGGCCATGCCGAGCTGACCGGGGCCTGGGGGTTGTCGATCGACTGGAGCGACGGCCACAGCACGGGCATCTACGCCTGGACGGTGCTGCGCGATTGGTGGGACCGGGGCCTGATGGGTGAACTGGTCGACGACCCTCGTCCGGGTGCCCCTCGGTAGCCTTTCGCCATGTCTCTGCCGCCGCCTCCCCCGCCTGCGCAGCCGGCGCCGAGCACCGCCACGTTGCCGCGGTGCTACCGACACCCGGACCGTGAGGCCGGCCGAAGCTGCACTCGGTGCGGCAAGTCGGCCTGCAGCGAGTGCCTGGTGCAGGCTGCCGTCGGCTCGCACTGCATCGATTGTGCGAAGGCTGCTCGGCCCGACGTGGCCACCCGCGCCAAGTACTGGAACGCCCGCCAGCACACGCTCGTCACCTACACCCTCATGGCGATCAACATCGCCGTGTTCGTGTTCGTCGCCGTCGCCGACCCATCGTCGCTGGGCGGCGGCGGGGTCACCAAAGCGCAGTTCGACCTCGGCCTCAACGAGTTCTTCCTCGTCGGCGGACGGAACGAGTGGTATCGCCTCGTCACGAGCGGCTTCCTGCACTTCGGCGTCATTCACCTCGCGTTCAACATGCTGATGCTGTACCAACTGGGTCAGCTGCTCGAACGCTCGCTCGGCCGCGCCAAGTTCGCGCTGCTGTACGGCGCGGGCCTGCTCGGCGGCTCCTTCGGTGTCCTCCTGGTCGGTGGCCGGGGCATCACGGGCGGCGCGTCGGGCGCCGTGTTCGGTCTCATGGCCGCCGCGGCGATCGGCTTCAAGCGCCAGGGCGTGAACGTCATGAGCACCGGCCTCGGCACCACGTTGATGATCAACTTCGTGATCACCTTCGCGATCCCCGGCATCTCGAAGGGCGGTCACGTCGGTGGAGCCATCGCCGGTGCCATCTGCGGGTTCGTGATGCTGGCGCCACGATGGAAGCCCGTTCCCTCCTGGGCCAAGTGGGCGACGCCGGTGGCCGTTGCGGTCATCTCTGTCGTGGGGAGCGTCCTGGTCGTCGCATAGCCGGCATGGAGGCCAGCCTGATACGCGGTCGAGGAGGCATCCGGTCGCTCGACCAGCGCGCCGGTGGAGCCATCACCAAGGCGCACAACCCCAGTAGAGCGGCGTCGTAGTTCACCCGCCAGCCGGCGAAGTCGCGCCAGGCCTGGTCGCGGTCTGCGACCAACGGCACCCCGGCTGCCTGCAGCTCCACGCACAGCAGGTCGAACTCACGGCGGCTCACCGAGATCGGTGCGTCGGGGGCAGGATCAGGGTCGTACGCCAGCCCGAAGAAGTCGGCGACCCTGCGCAGGCAGAAGAAGCCGCTGCGCAACATCACCGGCCCACGAGCGTCGTACGGACGGTCGATGACGGAACAGGCGAGCGCGGCGGTGTCGAGCACACAGCCGGCGGCGGTGATCCAGCTTCGCTCGGGATGGGGCGATCGGAAGTAGACGAGGGCCGGGTGGCTCGTATGACTCTCCTCGACGTCGACGAACCATGCCTCCCAGGGGGCGAACAGGTCGTCGTCCATCCTGTTGATCCACTGGATGCGCACGTAGCGCGTGAGCAGTTCGGCCGGCGACGGGGGCAGCCCGGCGCGCACTTCGAGCATGCCGACGAGCGCCTCGCGACGGCTGAAGCTGCCGTAGATGGTGGGGAGGTACGAGATCATCAACGAGACGAGCACCAGGCCGATGCCGGCTTCGACGAAGGCGATCAGAACCCGCCCGACTCCCGGTGGGCGAACGAACCCGAGCGTGAGCATCGAGGATCCGCTGGTGACGAACGCTTCGCGGAGTGGACGGATGCCGGATCCCCAGTTGATCGCGGTGAAGCCCGACACCACCAACATCACCCATTGCGCCGGCAGCGTGACCAGCGCGATCGGCGAGTACAGCGCCATCACGGCATCGCGAGATTCGAACGAGCGGCTCGGTCGGGCGAACACGTCGAACACGCGGCGCCACAGCACGAAGTGGAACCGGGTGAGCGAGCTCTGGTATGCCCGCGGCACGACCACCGTCTTGATCGCCGAGAGCAGCGTCCACAGCACCAACGCCACTCCTGCCACAGCGGCAGCCACCTGCCCGACGATCATGCGCTCACCATCGGCGCACTCTGCCACATCGCGGTCAAGCCGAGCCGGCCCTCGGCCTCGCCACCGGGCGCTGCGGACCCATGCACCGACCGCATCACGGGCCTGCGCGAGTCATGGCTGTCACACCCACTTGCGAGGATGGGGGTGTGAACGGTGGGGTGGGCGCACGCGAACACATCGAGGGGAGCATCGACGAGATGCTGCGCGGTGTCGATGTCGCGGTGCTGTTGCGTCATGTCACCGACCGGTTGCTCGAACTCGGAGCGCAGGGCAGCGACGGTCTCGACGACGTCGCACTACATGACACGGTGGTGATGTTGCACCGCGAGCGGTCACGGTTTGCGGTCGCGTTCGCCGAAGTGCTCGCCGAGTGGGAGACCCGGCGCCTCTGGGATTCCGACAGGTCGCGCAGCCCCGCCAACCGTCTGGCTCGCGAAACCAGATCATCGGTCGGCGCCGCACGCGATGATCTGCGCCGGGCCCGCCGCATCCGCCACCTCCCCCTCGCCCGCGAAGCTGTCGCCCAGGGTGTGTTGTCGATCGATCACCTCGATCTGCTCGCCCACATCAACACACCCGAACGGCGTCACCTGTT
Source organism: Actinomycetota bacterium (assembly GCA_043725585.1). Classification (GTDB taxonomy): domain Bacteria; phylum Actinomycetota; class Acidimicrobiia; order Acidimicrobiales; family Ilumatobacteraceae; genus VFMC01. Next base: position 910 of record JAYSLK010000230.1, on the reverse strand, counting down.
CACCCGCGACGAAGCCCTCCTCGTGCGCAAGTGCGGCGAACTGTCCTACGCCGACGGCGTACGCCTCGCCCGCTACTGGGCCGGCCACGCCGACGAACGCCTCGCCGACGCACGCGCCGCAGCCGAGCCTGCCGACGACCGACGACGTTGCGGCCGCACCCGACGACGCCAACGCGCCTCCTTCCGCCAACGCGAGCGACTCGCATCACGCGGCGGCGCATGCGCCGACGACGGCATCACGACTGCACGCCTCACGCACACTCGACGACGCACTCGTGATCGACGGCACCCTCGACGCGATCGATGGCACCATCGTCGACAACGAACTGAACCGACTCGCCGACGAGATCCGCCTCTCCGACCGCCACGCAGGCATCGACCGAACCCCCGCCCAACGCCGTGCCGCGGCGCTGGTCGAGATGGCACGCCGATCCGCAACCGCACCCGAACACGGCCGCCGCCCGCGACCGCTGTTCACCGTGCTCATCGGCGAACGCACCCTCGACCGGCTCTGCGAACTCAGCAACGGCATCGTCATCACACCCGGAGCGCTCGTCCCCCACCTCACCGAAGCCCACATCGAGTCCATCCTGTTCGACGGCCCGCGCACCGTCGTCGCTGTCTCGTCCCGCCGCACCTTCACCGGCGCCCTCCGACGAGCGATCCAAGTCCGCGACCGACGATGCCGCCACCTCTCCGACTGCGACATCCCCGCCGACGACTGCGACCTCGACCACATCATCCCCCACTCCAAAGGGGGACCAACCAGCCAGTTCAACGGCCGCCTCGAATGCAAAGTCCACAACCGACTCCCCCACATGCACGACCACGACGCCACCACTCTGCCCGAGCGCAACCTCACCCTCCTCGACGAACTCAGAGTCAAGATCCGCTGGCGCTGCCGCAACGA
>JAYSLK010000229.1:0-2899 GCA_043725585.1 Actinomycetota bacterium | reverse complement strand
CCGCCTCGGCGTCGCCGACGGCGTGACCGTGAAGCTCACCCGTGTCGGTGGCATCACCCCGGCCGCGCTCATCCGCGACACGGCTGTCGACCTGCGCATTGGCGTGACCGTGGAGGATGCGTCCGGATGCAACCTGGCCGACATGACCTTCGCCCACATGAACGCGTCCACACCCGCACTCCGTCGGGTGCACAGCGTCGACTTCGACAGCTGGGTCACCCTCACCCATGTCACCGGTCCGTCGGCCAGGAACGGCTCGTCCCTGCAACCCGACGCGCACCTGCCCGGTCTCGGCCTCACCCTCGACCTGGATCAACTCGGCATGCCGTTCGTCGACCTCACCGACTGACGCGTCAGGGCGACGTGCCGCCCATCGTTCGACGATGCCGCCATCGTGTCAGAGGTCGAGGTGGGCGTGGTCGGGTGCTTGCACGGGATGTCCGTGCTGTGTCCAGGCGCGAACGCCACCGATCAGATCGCGCACGTTCGTGAAGCCCAGTTGTTGCAGGCTCGCCGCGGCGAGCGACGAGCTGTACCCACCGTTGCACACCACGACCAGCGGTTGGTCGAACCCGGTGACGGCCGGGTGTCGATAGCCGTTCGCCGGGTCGAGGTGCCATTCGAGAACGGTGCGCGGCACGTGGATCGATCCGGGGATGACACCCATGCGTTCCCGATCGGTGTGTGTCCGGGTGTCGACCACGACAGGTGGGCGCTCACTGGAGAGCTCGGCGGCGAGTTCACGCGCCGTCACCCGGTCGATCTTCGCTCGAGCATCCCAGAGCATGTCGTGCACGGTGGTGCGATCGGTGCGCCGATACACCGCCGTTGTACCGGCATCGGCATCGGCATCGCGCTGAAGGCCGAGCTCTGCACAGGCGCATCTGAAGATCACATCGAGGGTCGACGACATGGCCAACACACCACCGCGATCGAGATGCTGAACCGCTTGGTGGATCGCCGCTCGCTGCAGCTCGGGCGCCACGCCGGCCAGACACGAATCGAGCCAGGCCATCGGAAACGGGGCTGTCTGTTGATCGGCTGGATCGGGGCTCGATCGAACCATCGACATCGAGTCATCAGCCACACTCGACGTGAGCGCATCACCTGGATCGCGACACACCACCAGCACACGTACGACCTGGTGACGTGCTGCGACTCGCACCCACGCAGGGGCTTGCTCGGAACCCGGTGGCATGGGCGAGACGCTACGGCACCCACTGAACCCCCGCACGCGGAAGCGAACGACCGACTGGAAGTTTCGCAATTGTTCTCCAGTGCCCGCAGACAAGCGGCGCGGTGCTTCCTCAGGCCAACCCCGACGTCGTGTTCTTCAACCCGCGCCCGCTTGGCTGCTGTTCGTCGCGGCCTGCCTCATCCCGATCGGGTTCATGATCGTGGGCTCGCTCGGGCGGGTGAACCCGATCACGCTCGACGTCGAGCGCACCGGCACGATCGATGCCTATCGGGATCGATCACCGAGCCGTGCTTCCAGAACTCGTCACGGCGCTGGGGACGAAACCAGGCAGCGCCCGTCACTCATCGGGATCCAATCCGCTTCGACCTCGTCGATCGACGCGCTCACATCGAGATGCATGTTCATCGGCCAAGTATCCACCGGTCGCTTCGTCCTTGGGGCACCAACCGCACCGGAAGAGACGCTCGCCGGATCGCGATACGGTCTCTGCATGAGCACAAACCTGCGCAACTTCGTGAAGACGGTGTACGGCTTCGATCACGTGATCAAGCTGGTGAACGACAAGGCCATGACGAAGCAGTCACCCTGCTCGGATTGGAAGGGGGTCGACGTCATCGGCCATGCCCTCGGTGGCCTGAAATCGGTGCAGACCGCGGCCACGGTGGGTGCGATGCCCAAGTCGTGGCCGAAGCCCGGCGCCGATCCTCGTGCCGCATGGGCCAAGCAGCGCGACCAGACGCTCGAAGCGCTCGATCATTCAGACGTGCTGCACAAGGTTGCGAACACGTTCTTCGGCCCGATGCCGGTCGACACGTTCATCTCGTTCATGGGGGCAGACCTCCTGATCCACACGTGGGACCTGGCCCGCACCGGCAAGGTCGACGAGCGCCTCGACCCGGCGCTGTGCAAGTCGGTCTTGGCGATCTGGAAGTCGTTGCCGGCCGAGATGCTTCGCAGCCCCAGCGTCTTCGGCCCCGCGATCACGCCGCCGAAGGGCGCCGATGCTCAGACCCGGATGCTGAACTTCGTCGGCCGAACGGGCTGAGCCCGACGGGGCCGATCACATCAACGCTGCGAGCGCGCCGTGGTGTTGCGCAGCACCGAGCCGGCGGCGTTCCATCCACACATGCCGTGCACGCCCGGGCCGGGTGCCGTCGACTGCGAGCACAACCACACGCCGTCGGCGAAGCGGTACGGATCGAATGACAATCGCGGCCGAGCCACGGTTTGTCTTGGTGTCATCGCGCCACCTGCGATGTCGCCCCCGACGTAGCTCAGGTTGTAGGTCGCGTAGTCGATCGACGTGGTGACTCGGCGCTCGATCACGAGGTCGCGCCAGCCAGGAGCGAACCGGTCGAACTGGCGCTCGAGCCCGGCCGTGGCCTGTGCATCGCTGCAACCGTTCGGCACGTGCCGGTACGCCCACACCACGTGCTGACCCACGGGGGCACGGGTCGGATCGGCGTTGGTGGGCTGGGCGACGATCACGAACGGCCGGTCGGGCACGCCGCCGCGCACCGTCGCCCGCTCGGCCGCCGCGATCTCTGACGCAGTGCCCCCAAGGTGCACCGTACCGGCGTCGCGACACGCCGATGCGGCCCACGGCATCGGTCCCGACAGCACCAGGTCGAGCTTCCATGCGGCCACGCCATGACGCCAACGTCGAGCGCGTCCACCGGCGATCGCGGCCGCCTGCAATGG
>JAYSLK010000228.1:0-2197 GCA_043725585.1 Actinomycetota bacterium | reverse complement strand
GTCGCCGATCTTCGGCGACCTCGATGTGTGGCGCTGGATGGTCGTGCTCTGCGGAGGAACGACGATGATCCTCGGTGGTGCCAGGGCGATGCGACAGGTGGACGCGAAGCTGCTGCTGGCCTTCAGCACCGTCTCCCAGCTCGGGTTCCTCACCATGCTCGTCGGTCTCGGTGTACCGGGCGCCACCTACGCAGGGGTCGCCCACCTGGTCGCCCATGCGGTCTTCAAGGCTGGGTTGTTCCTCGGGGTCGGCGTCATCGACCATTCCACCGGCACCCGCGACATCCGCAAGCTCAGCGGGCTCTGGCGGGAGATGCCGGCGGTGGCTGCTCTGATGTGTCTCGCCGGAGCGTCGATGGCCGGACTGATCCCGTTGTTCGGATTCGCGACCAAGGAGAAGGCTCTCGTCGCGCTGCTCGACGCCGATGTCGGCTCCGTCGGATGGGTGGCGCTCGGTTTCGTGACCGTTGGTTCGGTCTTGTCGGCGGCGTACACGGTGCGGTTGCTGCGAGGACTGTTCGCGACCAAGCCGACCACCCGAGATTCGGCGCAGGGGCACATGGCGCAGGGGCACATGGCACAGGGGCACATGGCACAGGTGCGTCACGAACCGGGTTCGCTCTTGGTCGGCCCGATGGCGTCGTTCGCCGTCGCCTCGCTCGCTGGCGGACTCGCCGCAGGTGTGGCCGGCCGGTGGTTGGTGGCAGCGGCGACATCGCTCGACCTCGCTGCGGCGAGCAAGCTCGCCTTGTGGCCCGGCATCAACACCGCGCTGGGGATCTCGGTCGCCGTCGTCGCCGTGGGCGCAGTGATCGGCTGGCGGGTTCCCGTCACGGCGCCTCCGCACCATCCCGCAGTGTCGGGCGAGCGGATCTTCCAGCACACCTTCGATGGCCTGGTCGAAGGCTCGAAACGGATCACCGTGGTCACCCAGAGCGGGTCGCTGCTCGCCTATCTCGCTGTGGTGATGAGCGTCGTTGCAGCGGTGCTCGCGGTTGCGATCTTCACCGACCCCGGCGCTGGTCTCCGTGATCTCGTCGTCGCCGATTCGCCGGTGCAGTTGGCCGTGTCGATCGTCGCGATCGTGTTCGCGTTCGCGGTCGTGCTCGCGCGGGATCGATTCGTCTCCGCGCTCCTGATCGGTGGCGTCGGGTTCGGTTGCGCGGTCATCTTCGCGACCTTCGGAGCCCCCGACTTGGCGCTGACGCAGGTGCTCGTGGAGACGTTGTCGATCGTCGTGTTCCTGCTGGTGCTGCGGCAGATGCCGCGTCGTTTCGCCGCCGACCCGACATGGGCCCCCCAGGCGATTCGAATCGCCATCTCGACAGCGGTCGGGGTGAGTGTCGCGATGTTCGCCGTCATGGTGTCGGGTGCACGGTCGGCGCCATCGGTGGGCGAGGTGTACGGCGAGCTGTCACTGCCCGAGGCAGGTGGCAACAACATCGTCAACGTCATCCTCGTCGACTTCCGCGGTGTCGACACGTTGGGCGAGATCACCGTCCTGGCGGTCGCCGCGTTGGGCGTGACGAACCTCGTGAGAATGGCCCTGCGGCACAGAAAGCCCGCAGAAGCCTCCGACTCCGAGACCGCCCAGCCTGACCGAGCCGATGACGCCGGGTCGGCCGATCGCTCGTCGGTGGGAGGACAACGACCATGAGCCGCCGGTCTGTCATCCTCGACGAAGCCGATCGTTGGCTGTTCCCGGTGATCGTGATGGTGTCGGTGTACGTCACGTTCCGGGGCCACAACGCGCCGGGCGGGGGATTCGCCGGAGGTCTGATCACGGGCTGTGCGTTCGTGTTGCGCTTCCTCGCCGGCAGCGACCTCCGCATTCGGCGTTCCGTCATCGCTCGTCCCGACAGGCTGATCGGTGCTGGCCTGCTCCTCGCGGTCGCCACCGCGCTCACGCCCGTGCTGTTCGGTGATTCGCTGCTCGAGTCGAACATCTGGAAGCTGCAGGTGCCGCTGATCGGTGAGGTGAAGGTCGTGTCGTCGGCGATCTTCGACCTCGGTGTGTACTTCCTGGTGATCGGGGTGGTGCTGGCCATCCTGCTGGCACTGGGCACCGATCCGAGCGAGCCCGTTGAGGAACGAGAGGCGACGTGAGCGCCTCACTTGTCGTCCTCATCGCCGTGCTGTTCGGCACCGGCACGTACCTGCTGATGCATCGCACGCTCACCCGGATCGTGCTCGGGGT
>JAYSLK010000227.1:0-3371 GCA_043725585.1 Actinomycetota bacterium | reverse complement strand
AGCGTCCGAAAGGGGCTCGACATCGTCGTGCCTCAGCCCACCTGCGGGTACGTCCTCAAGAAGGACTACGTCGACTACGTCGGCACCGATGACGCGCGCCTCGTGGCTGCCAACACCTACGACGCGTCGGAGTACCTCATGAAGATCCACAAGGGCGAGGGCACGTCGCTCGACATGGACTTCACCGGTGATGTGCCCGGCACCGTGGCGTACCACACGCCGTGCCACCTGAAAGCACAGAACATCGGTCTCAAGAGTCGTGATCTGATCAAGCTCACCGGTGCAAAGGTGAAGCTGGTGCAGCAGTGCAGCGGCATCGACGGGATGTGGGGGCTGCGCGCGGAGAACGTCGACATCTCGGTGCCGATCGCGAAGAAGCTCGGCGACGAGATCCGCAAAGCCGGAGGCGACGTGGTGGTCGGTGACTGCAACCTGGCCAACACTGCGATCGCCGAGCAGACCGGCGAAGACCCGCTGCATCCGTTGCAGCTGATCGCCCGGGCCTACGGCATCCCCCCAGAACCCCTGCGCTGATCCGGCCTCTGCCGCTCGCTCCCACGCGGATCGCGCTCCTCTCAGAAAGAACCTGCATGAACACCAGGACCAGCTCCCGCAAGCTCACGCTCGACGACATCGTCGATGCCCGCGCCTACGAGCGCGAACGCGACACGTTGCGAGCCCGGGTGATCGACCTCAAGTCGAGGCGCCGGCTCGCTCTCGGCCACATCATCACCATCACCTTCGAGAACCGCGAGACGATGCGGCACCAGATCCAGGAGATGGCCCGCGCCGAGAAGCTGTTCACCGACGAAGCCATTCAAGAAGAGCTCGACATCTACAACCCGATCGTTCCCGAATCGGGTCAGCTCTGCGCCACGGTGTTCATCGAGCTCACCAGCGACGAACAGATGAAGGTGTGGCTCCCCGAGCTCGTCGGCATCGAGCGCAGTTTCGTGTTCCGGCTGTCCGACGGGTCCGAGGTTCGGTCGATCACCGAAGAGCAGCACGCGAGCCAGCTCACACGGCCGGACGTGACCGCTGCGGTGCACTATGTGCGTTTCGAGTTCACCCCTGAACAGGTGGAGGCCTTCGACGGATCCGTGATCCTCGCCACCGACCACCCGAACTACCGCGAAGAGATCGAACTGCTGCCCGGCACCGTTGCCGAACTGCTCGACGACCTGCGGCCCTGGCCTGCGCTCTGACCTGGAGTCGGGGCCGAAACGGACCCGCGGGCCGTTCGTCAAGTGACCGCCACGCTCGGCGCGCCAATTCGTCACGGAAATCGCGCAAACTGGCCCTTTTCAACGACAGCTCCAGCGACCTAGATTCCCTGCTCGGGGGTCGATTGACCTCAACGACGTACACCACGGGGGACGAGGGGTCGTGTCTGCCAACAAGATCGTGTGGCGGGAATTGGGTGCTTGCAGGGGGTTGGAACCGAGCATCTTCTTCCCGGATGACGAAGACGAAGCAATCGATGCCAAAGCGGTCTGTGGCGACTGCAACGTGCGAGTGGCGTGTCTGGAACACGCCCTGACCATCCGCGAGAAGGTGGGTGTGTGGGGTGGCGCCACGGAGCGTGAGCGCCGCAGGATCATCCGCCAGCGCCGCCGCACCGCCTGAGCTGCCACCAACGCGCGCACCAACACGCGCACCAACACGCCTTTCGCAAGCCGACAACGGGCCGACCACCCGCAACGTGCCGTCGACGACCGGGCGGGCGTACGGCGCTCGCTTCCTCTAGCCTGCGACACCGTGAACCCCGTGAGTGAACTGGATGAACATGGCGGCTGGCCAGCGCTCTTGACCGCCCTGCTCGACCGGCAGGACCTCACCGCAGCGCAGGCTCGCGTCGCGATGGCGACGATTCTCGATGGTCAGGCAACCCCTGCGCAGCTCATCGGCTTCGTCGTCGCGTTGCGCGCCAAGGGCGAAACCCCCGAAGAGCTGAGCGGTCTGCTCGACGCCGTGCTGGCAGCTGCCACGATCGTGCCGCTGTCCGAAGATCTCCGCCGGAGCGCGATCGACATCGTCGGCACCGGAGGCGACCGCAGCCATTCGATCAACGTGAGCACGATGGCAGCCATCGTCACCGCAGGTGCAGGTGTGCCGGTCTGCAAGCACGGTGCGCGCGCCGCGTCGTCGAAGTGTGGGACCGCCGATGTGCTCGAAGCGCTGGGCGTGGCCGTGGAGTTGCCACCCGAGGGTGTGCTCCGCTGTGTGGAGGAAGCCGGGATCGGCTTCTGTCTCGCCCCGGCGTATCACCCCGCGTTCCGCTTCGCCGCGCCGAGTCGGCGCGAGATCGGCATCCCGACGGTGTTCAACCTCCTCGGCCCGATGGCGAACCCGGGTCGGGTGAGGCGCCAGTTGATCGGTGTCGCCAACCCGCTGGTTGCCGAGCGGATGCTGGCCTCGCTGCGAATCCACGGCGCGGTGAAGGCGTGGGTGGTGCACGGCAACGGTCTCGATGAGCTCACCACGACCGGCGATTCCACGGTGCTCGCGCTCGAGGACGACCACGTGCGCACCTTCACGGTCGACCCGGTCGAGGTCGGCCTCGCGCCGGCGATCGCCGAGGAGCTCACCGGTGGGGAGCCCCACCAGAACGCCGACGCGTTCCGCCGGGTCATGGCCGGTGAGCACGGCGCGCATCGGAACATCGTCGTGCTCAACGCCGGCGCTGCCATGGTGGTCGCCGACCGGGCCGACACGATCGAGGAGGGCATCGCGCTCGCGACGGAGTCGATCGACTCGGGTGCCGCCGCACGAACGCTGGCCAAGATGATCGAGGTCTCTCAGGCAGCGAAGGCGTCCGCTGGGTCGTGATGGAGGCTCGGTGATCCAGCGATGATCATTCGTGTCCCGGCTTCGTCGGCGAACCTCGGGCCCGGTTTCGACACGCTCGGCATGGCGCTCACGATGCGAGCCGAATTCGGCCTCGTCGACCCTGAGCTCGCGGGCGAACCTGGCCGCGGCATGCCATCGGGCGCCCGACCTTGCGACGAGCACCACCCCGCGTCGATCGCCTTCGGCCGGTGTGGCGGTATCGGCAGTGTGTGGGAACGCTGTTCGATACCTGCAGGGCGAGGGCTTGGTTTCAGCGGGGTGGTCCGCGTCGGTGGAGGTGTGCTCGCCCGCGTGCAGCAGGTGGGCGCTGCCGGGTTCGACGACCATGAGCGAGCAGCGGTGCTGGCCGTCGCGAGTGCGCTCGAGGGTCACGCCGACAACGTCGCAGCTTCGTTGTACGGAGGCGTGACCGCGACCGCCGATGGTCACGTGGTGCGAGTTCCGCTCGCGCTCGACCCTGCCATCGTGGTGTGGGTTCCGTCGTTCGTCACCAAGACCGACGAGTCGCGCCGAGCGCTCGG
>JAYSLK010000226.1:0-1995 GCA_043725585.1 Actinomycetota bacterium | reverse complement strand
TACTCGTTGCAGTCGTCGTTCCAGTTCCTGCAGGCGAACGCGATCAAGATGAGCTACCTGCTGCCGTTCGTGCGCGACCTGAAGATCCTGCGCCAGTGGACGGGGCGCTGCGACGTGTCGGCCGACTTCTCCCCCATCATGGGCGTCACCGGTGTCGACGGATTCGTCATCACCACCGGATGGGGCACGTGGGGGTTCAAAGCGATCCCCGCGGGCGGTGAGGCCATGGCCGAGCTGATCGCCACCGATCGCACACCCGAGCTGATCGAGCCGTTCGCGCTCAGTCGGTTCGCGGCCGACCATGCGATGGCCGATCAAGGATCGACAGGTACCCGCTGATGCTCATCGTGACGTGTCCCAACTGCGGCCCGCGCCCGGTGGAGGAGTTCCGCTTCGGAGGCGAGATCCCCCAACCGCCGGCGTCTGTCACCGATGTCCTCGAACGCGACTTCGACCAGGTGTGGATGTTCACCAACGCAGCCGGCGTACAGACCGAACGTTGGTTCCACGACGCCGGGTGTCACCGGTGGCTCACCGCCACCCGCGACACCAGCATCGATCGATTCGTCGAATAGGGCCCACCGGGGCCGGGCTCGTCAGCCGGGCTTGCGTTGCAGTTCGATGAGCTGTTCCACCGGGATGTGGCAACGCATCGCATGACCGGGTGACACTTCGGCCAACGGTGGTTCGGTGACGTCGCACACGCCCATGATCACGCGGGGACACCGGGGATGGAAGACGCACCCCGACGGCGGGTTGGCCGGGCTCGGGATCTCACCGTCGAGCCGGATCCGGTTCTTCTCCTCGCCGTCCACGCTGGGAATCGCCGACAACAGCGCCTCGGTGTACGGGTGGTTGGGACCATGGAACACGTCGTCGGTCGGTCCCACCTCCTGGATGCGACCCAGGTACATCACCGCGATCCGGTCGGCCAAGTAGCGCACGACACCCATGTCGTGGGTGATGAACACGTAGCTCGTCTTCTGCTCCGACTGGAGGTCCGCGAGCAGGTTCAGGATGGCAGCCTGCACCGACACGTCGAGGGCCGAGGTCGGCTCGTCGCACACCACGATGCGCGGGTCGCCGGCGAAGGCGCGTGCGATGGCAACGCGCTGCTTGAGGCCACCGGACAGTTGGCGCGGCTTGAGATCGAGGTGGCGGGGCGTCAGGCGCAGGTTCGCGGCGAGCGCTTCCACCCGCTTGTTCGCCTCCTCACCCTTGATGCCGGTGAGCTTCTCGACACTGCGCATGAGGATCCGTCGCACCGACCACGAGCGGTTGAGCGCCGAGTCGGGGTTCTGGAAGACCATCTGCATCGATCGCTTGTCCTCGGCCGAACGTCCACCGGTTGCCGATGCGACCGCCTTGCCGGCGAGCGAGACGACGCCGCCGGTGTCGGCCGACTCGATGCCGAGCATGGTCTTGGCCAGGGTCGACTTGCCCGAACCCGACTCGCCGACGATGCCGAGCGTCTCGCCTTCGGCGAGGCCGAGCTCGACATCGACCAGCGCCGGCACCGAATGGTTCCGCTGGCGGAACGTCTTCGACACATGGCTGAGTTCGAGCACGTCGGCGTGGGCATCGGAGGGTGCCAGCACCGTGATGTCGACGCCGGGCTTGTCCTCGATGACCTCGACGATGCGGTCGGGGTGGTGGCACCGGGTGTAGCGATCGCCGTTGATGCCGACCGGGACGACCGGCGGGGGCGTGCTCTGACACGTCTCGTCGGCGATCGGACACCGGTCGAGGAACACGCATGTCGGCAGATCGCTGCCGATGAGGGGCAAGATGCCGGGGATGGTGGCCAGCGCTCGTTCGGTCTTGCGCACGCCGTGGCGGGGCAGCGACCGCAGCAGTCCGACGGTGTAGGGATGCTGCGGGTCGTCGAAGACCTGGGCGCTCGGGCCCTCTTCGACGATCTTGCCCGCGTACATCACGCCGACTCGATCGCACAGCGCGCGGATGATGCCCAGGTTGTGGGCGATCATCAGCACT
>JAYSLK010000225.1:0-7797 GCA_043725585.1 Actinomycetota bacterium | reverse complement strand
AGCTTGCGGTCGTCGAGGTCGATGCCGATGATCGTGTGCGCGCCGGCCAGCCGGGCGCCGGCGATCGCGGCATTCCCGACGCCTCCACAGCCGAACACTGCGACCGAATCGCCGCGGGTGACACCACCGGTGTTGATCGCCGCGCCGATGCCGGCCATCACGCCACAGCCCAGCAGGCCGGCAGCGGTGGCGGGCGCGGCAGGGTCGACCTTGGTGCACTGCCCGGCCGCGACCAGGGTCTTGTCGGCGAACGCACCGATGCCCAGCGCTGCGGACAGCACCGTGCCATCGGTGAGCGTCATCTTCTGCTTCGCGTTGAAGGTGGAGAAGCAGTACTGGGGCTTGCCCTTCAGACAGCTGCGACACGTGCCGCAGACAGCGCGCCAGTTGAGGATCACGTAGTCGCCCGGCGCAAGACCGGTGACTCCGGCACCCACCGACTCGACGATGCCTGCGGCTTCGTGGCCGAGCAGGAATGGGAACTCGTCGTTGATGCCACCTTCCCGGTAGTGGAGATCGGTGTGGCACACGCCGCAGGCCTGGATCTTGACGACCGCCTCTCCCGGACCGGGATCGGGGATGACGATGGTCTCGATGGTGACCGGCTGACCCTTGCCCCGAGCGACCACTCCACGAACCTGCTGCGACACGTCTGTTCCTCCTGACGATTGCGTCCGCATTCGCCGGACGCCGATCGCGAACCGTAGCGCGCCCGTCCGGTCCTGGCCGCGAAGCCGCGGCAGTGACGACACCACGTAGCATCGGGTCCATGGGATCGTTCCCGCCGAGCAGGGGGCTCGGGAAGATGGCGACGACGCGGCGGACACGGATCGGTGTCATCGGCGTGCTGATCGCGTCGATCGCGTTGCTGGCGGCCGTCTCAGACGGGCGCGGGCCCGTTCATGCGGAGCCGGATCGCCCCTGTGCCCGCCCGGATCTGGTGCTGTCGGTGCCGTCGACGTACACCTTCGCCGCGATCGGCGACTTCGGTGACTTCGCCCCCACGGGCCGCATCGCATCGACGATCAACGGTTGGAACCCGGCCTACGTGCTCACCGTGGGCGACAACGGCTACAACCCCGACGCGACGAGCAATGGGTCCGGCGGATTCATCTGGCCCGGCTCGCTCATCGATCGCAGCATCGGCCAATGGTTCTCGTCGTACATCGGCAACTACCAGGGCGCGTTCGGCGGCGGCCCCGACCCGGCCAGGGCCTCGCGTTTCTTCCCGGCGCTCGGCAACCACGACTGGGACGGTTCCCCCGCAGGTGCCGTGTGGTCGAAGCTGCCGTACCGCTCGTACTTCACGCTGCCCGGCAACGAGCGCTACTACACGGTGCGCGCCGGGGCGGTGCAGTTCTTCGTGATCGACAGCGAGCCGCGGTCACCAGGCAATGGCACCCAGTACGAGCTCGACGGTGTGAGCGCCACGTCGCCCCAGGCGCTGTGGCTGCGCGACCACCTCGCCGACTCCACCGCAACCTTCAAGATCGTCGTCTTCCATCACCCGCCGTACACCTCGTCACCCCGAGGCAGCAACCAGATCCTGCGCTGGCCCTTCGCCGAGTGGGGTGCGAACCTGGTCCTCAACGGCCACGAACACAACTACGAACGCCTGACGGGCCCCGGCGGCGTGCCCTACGTGATCACGGGCAACGGTGGCAACACGCTCACGAACACCTTCCCGAGCGACCCCAGTCCCGCGGTCAGTCAGCTCCGCATCGGCGATCGGCACGGTGCACTTCGACTGGATGTGACGCCCACCGTGCTCACGGTCACCGCCGTCGGGCAGCCCGCGTCGAGTGCCTCGGCACCGTTCGCCACGGTCGACCAGTTCGCCATCGGACCTGCGCCCGTACAGCCGCTGAACCCGGACTGCTCGGCGCCTCCGCCGACGACCGTGCCGACCACCGGTCAGATGGTGGCCACCGCAACCGAGGGAGCCGATCGTCTCGGCGTCGTGCCCTGACGATCAGACAGCGACGATCAGACAGCGGTCGCGCAGAACGTGTCGCCCTGGGGCAACGATGCCTCGAGCGACGGTCGGGCATCGCCGTCGTACAGCGCTTCGAGCATGCCCTTCACCATCCCCCGGTCGACCGCGCAGATGACCGGGTGCTCGATCGCGACGTCGCCGAAGGGGCAGTGGTTGTTCACGATGCGGAGCTGGTTGTTGCGCTGGTCGGTGTGCGCCGCGAACCCGTGAGCGGTGAGCGCATCGGCGACCGCGGCGAGCGCCGAGCGCAGCGATCGCTGGCCGACCGCGAGATCGTTGCCGGTGAGTCCCGCTGCCATCGTGGCCCCATAGTCGCGGCCCACCTGCTCGGCCATCGCTTCGGCTGCGGCGCGCGGCAGCAGCGACAACGCCTTGCCAAGGAGGGTCAGCACCAGATCATCGCTGCGCACCGGCACGTCGGGCAGCGACTCGGAGGCGGCGCGGTAGTGCTTCGACGGCCGCCCGGCGCCCGATCCCTCTGCGCGTTCGATGGCAACTTCGAGGTAGCCACCTGCCGCGAGCCGGTCGAGGTGGTGGCGAGCCACGTTCGGATGGAGGCCGAACTGGACGGCGACGTGAGCTGCGGTGACACCGTTGTCGGCGGATCGAGCGAACAGGTAGATGCCGCGCCGCGTGGGGTCGCCGAAAGCGTTGGTGATCGCCGACACCGTCGCCGTGAACGCTCCGGCGTCGCGGTCGGCCGCGAGCGACGATGCCGACGATGCCAACGCGGCGGATGTCTCGGATCGCGCCACGGCGGCGGTGCGGCCCCCAGCAGATGACGACCGGATCTCACTCGGGCTGGGTCGGTTCGGCGGCACGCCGGTATTCTACCTACGCGCGTAGTGGTAATTCGACGCACGCCACGCCCTCGATCCTCCCCGGAGCCCGCATGCCCACCCACGAGCAAGTCATCGACGCCCTCCGCCCCGTCGAGGATCCCGAGCTCCGGCGCTCGATCGTCGACCTCGACATGGTGCGCAACGTCCGCATCGACGGCGGGCACGTGGCGATCCAGTTCGCACTCACGGTGGCCGGCTGTCCGCTCCGCAACGAGATCCAGAACCGCGTCACCAACGCGTTGACGGCCCTGGCTGACGTCTCGGGCGTGTCGCTCGACTTCACGGTGATGACCGACCAGGAGCGCGAAGCCGTGCGGATGAAGCTCCACGGCAACCCTGCCGCCACGGCCGGTCAGGGTCAAGCCCATGGGCACGCGGAGGGCCGCAAGGTCCCGTTCAGCGAACCCGGCTCGAAGACCCGCCCGTTGCTGATCTCGTCCGGCAAAGGCGGCGTGGGCAAGAGCAGCGTCACCGTGAACCTCGCGGTCGCGCTCGCGTCGCAGGGGTATTCGGTTGGCGTCGTCGATGCCGACATCTACGGCTACTCGGTGCCGCGCATGCTCGGAACCGACCGCGACCCGGTGGTGATCGACCAGATGCTGGTGCCGCCCGAGGCGTACGGCGTGAGGTGCATCTCGATCGGGTACTTCGTGCCCGAGGGTCAAGCCGTCATCTGGCGTGGCCCCATGCTGCACAAGGCACTCGAGCAGTTCCTCACCGATGTCTTCTGGGACGAGCCCGACTTCTTGTTGATCGACATGCCGCCGGGCACGGGCGACATCGCGTTGTCGCTCAGCCAGTACTTGCCCCGCGGCGAGGTGTACGTCGTCACCACGCCACAGCCTGCAGCGCAGAAGGTCGCCGCACTGTCGGCTGCCATGGCCGCCAAGGTCAACCTGCCCGTCAAGGGCATCATCGAGAACATGTCGTGGTTCACCGGCGACGATGGCAAGCGGTACGAGATCTTCGGTTCGGGTGGCGGCGAAGAGCTCGCCAACGACCTCGGCATCCCGTTGCTCGGCAAGCTACCGCTGGTGCCTGCATTGCGCGAGGGTGGCGACGAGGGCCGTCCGATCACCGCCGTCGATCCCGACAGTGAGGCTGCACAGTGCTTCCAGCGGATCGCCCGCACGATCGCTGTCGACCTCAAGCCGAAGAAGATCTACAGCCCCAGCCTGCGCATCAACTGAGCCCCCCGCCAGTCGAGGTCCTTGGGGCCTAGGGTCGCGGTCGTGGAGCTCGACTTCAGCGGCCAGATCATCGAGTGGCGCGGCCCGGCGCCGTTCTACTTCGTGCCGGTGCCCGACGAGCAGAGCGCCGCGATCGAGGCCGTCAAGTCCGAGGTCACCTACGGGTGGGGCGTGATCCCGGTGACGGTGAGCATCGGCCGCACCGAGTTCACGACGTCTCTGTTCCCGAAGGGCGACCTCTACCTCGTGCCGCTCAAGGTCGCTGTTCGCCGCGCCGAACACCTCGAACTCGGTGACACCGTGACGATCCACCTCCACCTCGACCTCTGAGCAGCAGCCGGCCTGCGGCGCGCGGGAGTCGGCCCAGCCGGGCCCGCGTTGACTCGGGTTGTGAGACGGGTTGGTGTCAGACGGGTGGTGTCAGACGGGTGGTGCGACGCGTGTGCCGTCGGCTCGGTACGTGGCGACGGTCCCGTCGTTCAATCGGACGACCTTGGACTTCGAGGTGTACCGCCATCTGTTGTGGTGGCCGCAGGCGACCGCACCATTGTGGACGGAGGTGACCCCGCCCCGATGCGCGGGATGGAGGTGATCGATCTGGCACCTCGAGGCGGCGACGATGCAGCCGGGGTGCGTGCAATGAGTAGCGGTCATCAACACCGCATCCCGAACCGCGCCGGTGAACAGTCGGCTCGCGGACGACATCGCTACGGGCAGTCCGTCGCTGCCGCGCAGGATGATTCGGATCTTGCCGGCGATCCCGGCGAGGACGGCGTCGCGCGCTGCGATCGGGTCGCCGTCGAAGGTGTGGCAGAAGGCTCGCCCGGGCCCGAACGGAGATCTGACCGGTGCCATCAGACTGATGCCCAACAGCTGTTCGAGACCGTGAACAGCCGTGTCGGCGTCAATGACGATGTTGAGAATCGCCTCGACCGGCCCATCGGCTTCCGGCGTCTCGACGTCGGTCTCGGCGGCGTCGGTGTCGTCGGCGGCATCGATGTCGTCGCTGTCATCCGACGGGAGGTCGGGGTCGACGAGCTTGGGAAGGGCGACATGGCGGACCATCTCCTGGAACGCGTCATACCGACGTTGCTGCACGGTGCGCGCCAAGCGGTCGACCGCGACCTCTTCACCCCACTGCTGCTTGGCGGCGGCCCAGTCGCGTTGGAACTCGATCTCTTCGAAGTGGGCGAGGATCACCTTCAGCCGAGCATGATCCACGGCAGGACCTTCGACGTTGAGCATTCCGCTCAGCCCGGACTGTGACAGCGACGCTTTCCGGTTGCGGTGGGCACGGTCCGGGTCGGGGCCGTCCTGGTCCATCAGGTACTTCCACGCAGTGACGTACTGCTCGAACGCCATGTAGCTGAGGTTGGCGGCATGTTCGAGGAAGTCGTCGATCTGCTCGGCCACGTACATCCCCACCCGAGGCGCCCGCGACAGTCGAGCGAGTAGGAACGCCTGTGCCGAACCGACCCGCCCGATCGTGAGCTGGTCGACGACCTGCGGGCAGGTACGGCAGAAGCGTTCGAGGTCACGGTGCGCTTTCGCGTCGCGGTCGGCCCACCGGTACTGGGCTCGGCCGAACCCGGCCAGATCGCGATGACCATCGATGTAGTACAGCTTGCGAGCCTCGAGCTCACGCAACAGGCGGATGTGCTCGGCGAGCATCGCCCGACGGGCAGCCTCGATCTCGCTGCAGCGGGCCAGGATCTCATCATCGGACAGGTCACCGCCATCATCTGGTGGTATGACCTGACGATCGTCGACGGACGTGGACATGCGCACGCTCCTTCCCCCGACCCCTCCCAGCACCGGTGGAGTCGATCAATCATTCGTGATGACGAGGAGACCCTTCGGTCCCGATCACGCTCCGGGGGAACACGGAACGACTGACTTCATCCTACGAAACGGGTGTGACAGCCGAACCCGGAGAGACCCACATCTACACCGCCCCGACCGACACCAGCATCATGCGCCGTGGGTGATACGTAGTTCCTGAACCCTGGCAGGGATTCAGGCGGCGGGGGTGAGCTCGACGGTGTAGCCGAGGTGTTCGAGTTGGTTTCTCGGACGCAGAGGGACGCAGCGGTCCACCGGGCGCGAGCCGCTCTCGGTCGGGTCATGTGAGTGCTCGGCGGGTGCGGGTGGCGAGTACTTCGGCGGTTGCTGCGGTTCGGTCGGGGTCGTTGCCGCTGACGGTGAAGATGGTGGGTCCGATTCGTGCGATGACGAACGTCATGTTCTCAGGTGCTGTCTCGGTTCCGTCGATCGTGAGTTGTTGTTGCCAGGTGATCGTGAGTTGATCGTCGCCCAGGCCCTCGAGGGCTTCTGGCGGAGCTGCGACCGGCGCTCGGGCTCCGGGCCAACGGCTCCGACCACCAGCTGATCGCACTCTCACGGCGCGACGTCGGCACAGCAAAGTTCCTCATCCACGCCGCGCTGCGCACGGTCTCCGATCGTGGGTTCCGGCGGGAGGTGGTGATCGCGCTCGAAGCAGTCGTGTTGGCCGACGCCGCGAGTCTGAACTGGGGAGATGTCGCTCGTCTGCACGGCGCCGCCAGCAGGCTGCGCGACGAACTCGGTTACCGACTGCGCACGTCACCCGAACGCGAGTCGTATGCGCAGGCGGTCGCGGCCCTGGGCGACGAGCACACGAACGCGATCGCCGAGGGTGCCGCCATGGAGTGGCCGGCAGCGGTCGAGTACGCATTGCGCACGTGGGGTGCCCGCAAACGACCCGCGTTCGGGTGGCAGTCGCTCACCCCGACCGAACTGCAGGTCGTCGACCTCGCCGCGCAAGGCCTCACCAACCCACAGATCGCCGAGCGTCTGATCATGGGCCGCGCCACGGTGAAGACACATCTGTCGAACCCATACACCAAGCTCGGCGTCAAGAACCGCACGGAGCTCGCGACCCGATCAGCATCGGAGCATCCATCGCACGGATCATCGGCCCCCTGACACGACGCAGATCCAGGCCTGCGAGCCGTCACGTCAGTCGCCGCGGTGGCGTTGCTCCCGGAACGGGTCGCCGTACATGTGATAGCCGTTGCGCTCCCAGAACCCCGGTCGATCGGCGTCGACGAGTTCGAGGGTGCGCACCCACTTCGCGCTCTTCCAGAAGTACAGGTGCGGCACGACGATGCGCACAGGGCCACCGTGGATGGGTTCGATGTCCTCGCCCTCGAACGCGTAGGCGACGATCGCCTCGTCGGTGGTGATGTCGGCCAGCGGCAGGTTGGTCGTGTAGCCGTACTCGGCATGCTCGACGACGTGGGTCGCGCCGCGTTGCACGCCCGTCCGCTCGAGCACGTCGCGCACGCGGACGCCCGTCCATGTGGTGTCGAACTTGCTCCACTTCGTGACGCAGTGGATGTCGAAGGTGGGCGTCACCGACTCCATCGTCTTCAGGTCGTCGAGCCCGATCGTGTACGGCCGATCGACCAACCCGCGGATCTCGAGGCTCCACTCGCCAGGTGCATAGGTCGGCACATCGCCCACGTGCAGGACGGGGAACCGATCGGTGAGGTACTGCCCCGGCGGCAACCGCTCGGGATCGATGCCTCGCTCGACCAGTTGCTTGCGGTTGCGATCGAAGAATCCCACCGGCTGAGTCTGCCTGGCGATCGCCCGGAACGCACGACGGCCGGGCTTGGCTAGCGTGCGGCCATGACGGAACTCGGCCCCCCGATCGGTGAACCACGACCACCAGCCATACCAGGGCCGGTTCCCTCGGGCATGCCACCTCCGATGATGCCACCTCCGA
>JAYSLK010000224.1:0-5005 GCA_043725585.1 Actinomycetota bacterium | reverse complement strand
CTGCGTTGGAGCGGGCCATCAGTAGATCTCCTCGCGGGTGATGATGCGAGCCTTGATCGGCAGCTTCTGGATCGCCTTGTTCATGGCGGCCTTGGCCGTTTCCTCGTTCGGGTACGACAGCTCGAACAGAACTCGGCCCGGCTTCACGACGGCCACCCAGAACTCCGGGTTGCCCTTGCCGGAACCCATGCGGGTCTCGGCCGGCTTCTTCGTGACGGGCTTGTCGGGGAAGACGTTGATCCACACCTTGCCACCGCGCTTGATGGCGCGGGTCATGGCGATACGGGCGGCCTCAATCTGGCGGGCGGACAGCCAACCGGGCTCGAGCGCCTGGATGCCGTACTCACCGAAGGCGAGGCTCGAACCACCCTTGGCCATACCCGTGGTACGGCCGCGGTGGTGCTTGCGGTGTGCGACTTTGCGGGGCATCAACATGATGGTCAGTCCTCCCCACGGAAGTGAGGTGCTTCGTGCCCTTCGTGGGTACGACGAGCGATGTCTTCTTCTTCATCGAGCAACTTCTCGAGCTCGGGATCTGCTTCTTTGATCAGCGGCGTGGCCTCGGGCTCGATCTCATCGAGCTTGCGGGGGCCGGCGGAACTGACCACCCGGCGCGGTGCGGCGGTGCCAGACGGCTCGCCGACCGCCATGGCGGCTTCACGGGCGATCTTGTCTTCGGTCTGGGCCTTGTACGGGACGATGTCACCCTTGTAGATCCAGACCTTCACGCCGACTCGGCCGCTCGAGGTACGGGCTTCACGCATGCCGTAGTCGATGTCGGCGCGCAGCGTGTGCAGTGGCACCCGGCCTTCGCGGTACCACTCGGTGCGGCTCATCTCGGCGCCGCCGAGACGGCCGGAACACTGCACCCGGATGCCGAGGGCACCGGCGCGCTGGGCGTTCTGAACCGCACGCTTCATCGCCCGACGGAAGGCGATGCGGTTGACCAGCTGGTCGGCCACGCCTTGCGCGATGAGCGCTGCGTCGAGCTCGGGGCTCTTGATCTCGACGATGTTGAGCTGCACCTTCGGGTTGCCCGTGATCTGGGTGAGCAGGGCGCGGAGCTCGTCGGCCTGTGCGCCGCGACGACCGATGACGATTCCCGGACGGGCGGTGTGGATGTCGATGCGAACCTTGTCACGGGTGCGCTCGATCTCGATGCGGCTGACCGCGGCGGACTCGAGCTTGGTCATGAGCGCCCGACGGATCTTCCAATCCTCGGTCAGGTACTCCTTGTAGTCACGCTCGGAGAACCAGCGGCTCTTCCAATCCGTGGTCACGCCCAGGCGAAAGCCGTAAGGGTTGATCTTCTGGCCCATGTGTCAGCTCTCCTCGCCGTCGGCGGCTGCGTCATCCGCTGACGTGGATTCGTCGTTGTTTTTGCTGCCAGGTGCGCTGAAGCCGGCGACTTCAGCGTTGTCGGCGGTGTCGAACCACACCTCGGCAACCGTCTGGTTGTAGTAGCGACCGCCGGGCACGTGATAGAGCATCGAGTCGGCGTTGCCCTTGATCTCGAATCCGTCGGGGGCGCTCCCGTCGGCGAGCGGAGCTGCGGAACCGGGCCATGCCGGCGCCGAATCCGCTCCGTCGGCGGCGTCCGAAGCATCGTTTGCATCGGACGACTCGCTGGAGGCATCACCAGCCACGGTGTCACCCTTGAGGCCGGCCGCGCGCTGGCGGCTGCGCTCGACTCGGTCGCGACGACTGGCGACCGTTCCGCCGGCCGCAGCGCGGCGGCGTCCGGCAGCCGTGCGACGTGCGTCGCGAGCCTGGACGATCTCGAGGCGATCATCGTCGAGACGAGCGACCACCACGGTGATGTGCGCGGTGCGCTTCTTGATCCGACCGGCGCGGCCACGGGCACGCGGGGTGAACCGCTTGAGGGTCGGGCCCTCGTCGGCGTAGCACGCGAGCACGAACAGTTCGTCGGCATCCTGCTCGTCGTTGTGGACGGCGTTGGCGACGGCCGAGGCCAGCACCTTTCGAACGACGGCGGCTGCCTCACGATCGGTGAACTGCAGCACTTCGTCGGCGGCCTTGACGGGCAGACCGCGAACGAGGTCGAGGACGACTCGTACCTTCGACGCGGACATGTGCACGTACTTGGCGCTCGCCTTCGTGCCGGCGCGCTCGCCGGCGACGAAGGACTTCTCGTTGAGCTTGGGACCAGTCATCAGCGGCGACCCTTTGCGTTCTTTTCCTGGCCGGCGTGGTACCGGAAGGTCCGTGTCGGGCTGAACTCACCCAACTTGTGACCGACCATGCTCTCGGTGACGTACACCGGCACGTGCTTGCGGCCGTCATGGACGGCGATGGTGTGCCCGACCATGTCGGGGATGATCGTGCTGCGACGACTCCAGGTCTTGATCACCTTGCGTTCGCCGGCGGCGTTCTGAGCGTCCACCTTCTTGAGCAGGTGATCGTCGACGAAGGGACCCTTCTTCAGACTGCGTGACATGGGTGATTACCTCCGACCCTTGCTCGTGCGACGGCGGCGGACGAGCAGCTGCTGCGACGCCTTCTTCTTGTTCCTGGTTCGACCCTCGGGCTTGCCCCAGGGCGACACCGGCGGACGACCACCAGAGGTGCGGCCTTCGCCACCACCCAGCGGGTGGTCCACGGGGTTCATCGCGACGCCGCGAGTCTGCGGACGGCGACCCTTCCAACGGTTGCGACCGGCCTTGCCGATGGTGATCAGTTCGTGCTCGCTGTTGCCGACTTCGCCGATCGTGGCCCGGCAATCGATCATCACACGACGCATCTCGGTGCTGGGCAGGCGCAAGGTCGCGTGAGCGCCTTCCTTGGCGACGAGCTGGACGGCCATGCCGGCCGATCGAGCCATCTTGCCACCCTGGCCGGGGCGGAGCTCCACGTTGTGCACCGTGGTACCCACCGGGATGAAGCGCAGGGGCAGCGCGTTGCCGGGCTTGATGTCGGAACCCTGCCCGCTACGGACGTGGGCACCGACCTCGAGGCCCTTCGGCGCCAAGATGTAGGCCTTCTCGCCGTCCTCGTAGTGGAGCAGCGCGATGCGGCAGGTGCGGTTGGGGTCGTACTCGATGGCAGCGACCTTGGCGGTCATGCCGTCCTTGACTCGCTTGAAGTCGATGATGCGGTACTGACGCTTGTGTCCGCCGCCGCGATGGCGGGCGGTCTTGCGCCCGTACACGTTGCGGCCGCCAGACTTCTTGGTGGGCGCGAGCAGGGACTTCTCGGGCGTCGTCTTCGTGATCTCCGAGAAGTCGGAGGTCGTCTGGAAGCGACGTCCAGGACTGGTGGGCTTGCGGGTGCGAATGGCCATGGCTCGGTGCTCAGTTCTCGAACAGCGGGATCTCGTTGCCCGCTGCCAGGGTGACGATGGCGCGCTTGGTGTCGGGCTTGGAGCCCTGCTTGTTCGCGCGGCGTGCTCGGGTCTTCTTGCCCTTGCGGTTCAGGGTGTTCACCTTCACGACCTGCACGCCCCAGATGGCCTCGACTGCGTCGTGGATCTCGGGCTTGCTGGCGGAGGTGTGCACCTTGAAGGTGTAGACGCCCTGCTCGATGAGGCCGTAGCTCTTCTCCGAGACGATGGGGGCGATGATGATGTCGCGGGGATCTTTCATGACGGGTCCTCATCGGCGCTGGCGCGCTGGCTGGGGGGCAACTGGAATCCGGCGGCCTCGGCGTCTTCGGCGGAAGCGAACCAGAACTCGGCCACGGTCTGCTTGTAGAAGCGGCTGCCGGGCACGTGATAGAGACCCGAGTCGCCGTTGCCCTTGATCTCGAATCCGGCGGGTGCCGAGCCGTCATCGGCACCGACGACGGCACCCTTGGGGAGTTCGGCCGTGCCAGGAGCGGCCGCAGCAGGAGCGGCCGCAGCTGGAGCGGTCGAGGCGGATGCGATCGACGATGCGCCGACGAAGGACCGGGCAGCCGACGATGCGACCGTGCCCCGTGCCGCCGGACCCGAGGTGGGCAGGGTGGCCTTGCTGAACACGATGTACTCGTTGCACAGGATGTCGTAGGCGTTCAGCTCGGCGCGCTCGATCAGCTGCACCTCACGGAGGTTGAGGAAGCTCTTGATCGTGTTGACGTCGTTGCGATCGACGACGACCAGTGCCTTGCCGTCGATGCCGAGCGACGCGAGGGCCGTCTTCGCGGCCTTGGTCTTCGGAGCGTCGAAGCCCCATTCGTCGACGACGATGATCTTGCCTTCAGCCGCACGATCGGACAGCGCCGACCGGAGGGCGAGGCTGATCATCTTCTTCGGGGTGCGCTGATCGTACTTGCGCGGCTTCGGCCCGAGTGCAACGCCGCCACCGCTGAAGTGGGGAGCGCGGGTCGAGCCCTGACGGGCGTTGCCGGTGCCCTTCTGCTTGAACGGCTTCTTGCCGCCGCCAGACACCTCGGCACGGGTCTTGGTGCTCTGCGTGCCCGCACGACGTGCTGCCAGCTGAGCGGTGACCACCTGGTGCAGGACCGGCACGTTCGGCTGTATGCCGAACACATCATCGGCGAGCTCGGTGTCTCCGGCGCTCTTGCCCGAGACGGTCTTCACAGAGATCGACGCCATCACTGAGCTCCCTTCGTGACACCAGAGGACTTGCCATTCGATGCCTTGCCGCCCTTGACGGCATTGCGGACGATGACGACGCCACCGTTCGGGCCCGGGACCGAACCCTTCACCAGCAGCAGATTGCGCTCGGTGTCGGCTTCGACAACTTCGAGGTTCAACGTGGTGACCTGGTCGTGGCCCATGTGGCCGGCCATCCGCAGGCCCTTGAACACGCGACCGGCGAAGCTGGCCTGTCCGATCGAGCCAGGTGCACGGTGGTGCTTGTGGTTACCGTGGCTGGCGCCTTGGCCCTTGAAGTTGTGACGCTTCATGCCACCGGCGAAGCCCTTGCCACGGCTGACCGCCGTCACATCGACCTTCTCACCCTGGGAGAGTTGATCGACGGTGATCTCCTGGCCGACCTCGAAGCCGTCCACCGAGTCGAGTCGCAGTTCCACCAGGCGACGACCC
>JAYSLK010000223.1:0-3359 GCA_043725585.1 Actinomycetota bacterium | reverse complement strand
TCCTATAGGCACTGAGTCGAGGGTTTCATACCGGCGGAAAGTGTCGGAGGGTTTGCTGCCCGTATGCGGGCACGAAACCCTCGGAGTGCGACTAGAACTTGGTGATGGATTTAGTTCAGTTGCAAGACGTCATCGAGCGCACGTATGGAGACCGCGATCGCGAGCGGGGAGTTCCGGCGACCGTCGCGTGGCTCGCTGAAGAGGTAGGCGAGTTAGCCCAGGCGGTGCGCAAGGGTGACCATTCGCAACAAGTACACGAGTTCGCCGACGTGTTGGCATGGGTGGCGACGTTGGCAAATCAGGTCGGGGTCGACCTCGCCGAAGCGGTCAACAGATACGACCACGGCTGCCCGCGTTGTTTGCGGCTGCCATGTGCTTGTCCGTCTGAAAGTATGACGTCATGGCAACGTTCCGAATGATCGTGACGGACGTGCCGACGTCCGTCGAACAGTTTCGCGTCTGAGCGCGCACGGCGCTGCTTTTCGCAACGAGATTGTGACCGGGCCGGGCGGCAAGCAGATTCTGCTGTCGGATCCTTCAGGCAACGTCGTAGAACTCTTCGAGTCGGGGTGAGAAGATTTGAACTTCCGGCCTCCACGTCCCGAACGTGGCGCGCTAACCAAGCTGCGCTACACCCCGTAGGTGCGATTTCGGACTCTATCCGACAGGAGCGGGTTCTTCCTCCGCCGAATCCGGCGCGATGTCGGAGTCGTCGGCGCCTGCATCCGGTGGTGCCGGGTTCAGGATTCGGTCGACGGCCAGCTGCAGGGTGAGCGCGTCGAGCGGCTTGATGACCCAGGCGTCGGCGGCGCTGCGCTTGGCCAGGTGCACGTCGGCACGACGGTCGAGCAGCATCAGCACCGGCACGTGGGGCAGGGCCCCAGAGCTCTCGTCGAGTCGAAGGGCCATCGTCACGGCCATGCCACCCATCGAGCCGACCTGGAGATCGAGGATGGCCAGATCCGGCGTGCGTTGCGCCACCACACGAACGACATCGCGACCGTTGCGGCACACGGTGAACGAGGTGTCGGGTCCGGACAGGGCCGCGGTGATCTCATCGAGGACGAAATCGGCATCGGTGGCCACGAGGATGTGCACGCGCAGCAGGTTACCCGTTCGTCATGCTCGGACCGAAGAGCAGACGGCGGATCTCGTGCAGGGCCGAGAGGTCGTGAACGTCTCCGGGCAGCATCGGCACCCAGCACACCGGCGCGGGCATCACATCGCTCACCAGCGGCTCGAGCTGGTCCCGTTCGGCGGCCGCCATGGACACGAGCTCGTCGTGGTTGGCCCACAGCCTGGCGTTGGAAGGTGTGCGCTTCGTGGTGCCGGCGGGTCTGCCGAACGTCGGCGTCGAGCGGTTCACCACCAGGACCGACACACCGAGCTGGGACTGGGCGAGGCGACCGGCGAAGTACCGGGCTTCGTCGATGGTGTCCCGCTTGGGCGCGGCCACAAGCACGTAACGGGTCGCGTCGGAGCGAAGCAGGGTCATCACCTCGTCGGCCCGTTCGCGAAAACCGGTCTCCATCCCATCGAAGGCCTGGAAGAACGCGATGGCATCGGCGAGCACGTCGCCGCCGACCACCTTGCCGATGGTGCGCAGCATCGGTTGCGCAGCCACGTTCAGCACCTTGAGCCCCCGTCGGGTTGGCAGCATCAGCAGCTTGAACAGGGGATGGTCGAGGAAGCGGGTGAGCGTGCCGGGAGCTTCGAGGAAGTCGAGCGCGTGTCGGGTGGGCGGGGTGTCGACGATCACGACGTCGAACCGAGGATCATCGTGCAGCGCGTGCAGGCGTTCAGCTGCCATGTACTCCTGTGTGCCGCTCAGTGCTCCGGCGATGTTGCGGTAGAAGCGATTGGCGAGGATTCGTTCGGCCTGCGCGGCGGTGGGCGCATTGGCACGAACGAGCCCGTCGAAGGTGGCCACGGTATCGAGCATCATGGCCCACAGCTCGCCGCGCGCCAGCTCGGAACCATCAGGTCCATCGGCACCATCAGGTCCATCGGCGAAATCGGGACCACCGATGGTCAACCGGACGGGGTCGTTTCCCAGACCGCCAGGGATGCCGAGGGCGTCGGCGAGGCGTTTGGCGGGATCGATCGTCACGACCACGACTCGCCGTCCTTCGACTGCCAGCTGAAGGCCGAGCACGGCGGCGGTGGTGGTCTTGCCGACGCCTCCCGAACCGCAGCAGATGACGACCTCGGCGGTGCGCAGGGTCTCGGCGATCGACGGCGGTGCCATCACAGACCAGCGGCGAGATGGGCGACGTCGCCGCTGGTGAGCCCAGCGGTCACCACATGCGGTAGGCGGATCTGCTCGATGGCCAGGGCATCGGACAGGCGGGCGAGCTCGCGGCGCTGCATCGCCCGCCGGCCGTTGCGGAACCTCGCCGCTGCGGCGAGCACCGGATCGGTTCCGGCCGGGATCTCGAGGTCGTCGTCGTCACCGTGGTCGCGGTCGTCGCCGTCACCCCAGCCGTCGACGCCGTTGACGACCACGGGCCCGAGCTGCACCCCGACACGTTCTTCCAACGCATACGCGGTCTCGACGAGCTCGTTCACCGGCGTGGTCTCCGGCAGCGTCACGAGCACCACCTGGCAGCGCGCGGGGTCGGAGAGCATGTCCAGGACGTCGAGCGCCTGGGTCCGGATCGGGCCACCACGCACCGTGTCGAGGAGGCCGCGCGCCGACAGCAAGAACGTGATCGCATGGCCGGCCGCCGGCCCATCGACCACGATCACGTCGTGGTCCCCGCTGCGCTCCATCGCCTTGAGCTTGCCGAGCACGACGATGTCGTCGATGCCGGGTGCAGCGGTGGACACCACGTCGATCACGCCGCTGGCCGCCAGACGCTTGGCCACGCGCTTCAGGCCGTGCGTCTCGAGATACTCCGCGAGGGCGTCCGGGGCGGTCAGCGAGAGGTGTGGCAGATCGCCGATCAGTTCGCCGAGCGTGGGCTTGCCGTCGAGGTCGACGGCCACCACACGAAGTCCGGCATCGGCTGCCGCACGCGCGAGAACTGCCGTTACCGTGGTCTTCCCGACGCCACCCTTGCCGGCCACGATGACCAACCGGGTGGTGCTGAAGAAATCTCGTGGAACCAGGCGCTTCGGAGGCACTTGTGCGCAGACTAGTCATCGCCCTGCTCGGGGGCCCCCTCCTGGTGGCTGTCGGATTGGCCTCTGGTGCAGCAGTCGCCGGATCGAACACCGAGACGAGCGAGACCCTCCAGACCGAGACCGAGACGAACGCCGGGACCACCGACTCGCTCGCGCCGATCGACGTGCTACAGGTGACCGGGCTGTTCGACGGTGTGGTGATCGAGGCCATCGATGACGCCATCGAGCGAGCC
>JAYSLK010000222.1:0-4523 GCA_043725585.1 Actinomycetota bacterium | reverse complement strand
CTTGGCAACGCTCGAGACCGCCGTCGAATGGGCTGAACAGCCTCAGACCGACTTCTGTCGGCCCGTCATCCGCTGCGGACAGCGCGACGAGATTGTCGGCGCCCGCGAGTGCGCAGATCGCAGCCAGGTACCTGCGGTGCAACGCCGGTGCGGTGTCGCGCCAGATCAGGTATCCCTGCTGGGCCGTGCCGATCTGTTCCGGCTCGTCCAGCACCACGAGCGGGAGCGCTGCGATCGACTGAAGGGCACTCATCAACGTCGACTTCCCCACCCCCGATGGCCCGTTGACGACGATGACGCGTCCGCCTGCGACGCCGGAGAACCGTGGAGGCTTGACGTGGGTGTGCAACCTGGTGAGCAGCCCTTGTTCGTTGCGTGCGAACACGATGCGGGCGATGTCGTGGTCGCTTGTGACGACTGCATCGATTCGCACGTCGTTGCCTGCGATCGCCTCGATCTCGACCGGGCCACGGCACACCTGGCGGATCTGCGCCCGGATCGCCTCACCCTCGACGTTCGGAGCGATGAGGTCCGAGATCGACCGGTTGTCACGGACGCAATCGATGAGTGCGCTCAGCAAGGTCCGAGCCCCTTCGTGGCTGTCGCCGACTCCTGGCACGACCCCAGCGTACGACGAACCCACCATTGCCTCGAGCCGGCGAGAGGACAGCGCCCTGTCGTGAGGTTCGGGCCGGGTGTCGTCAGGCCGTGAGGAGCTTCCAGTAGACGACCTTGTCGTCATCGGGTCCGTAGAAGCGACGGATTCGGGCCTCTTCGACGTAGCCATGCTTCGGGTAGAACGCTCGAGTCCGTGCGTACTGGTCGGTGGAGGACGTCTCGACGATGAGCACCTGCGCCGTGTCGGGTCCCGCTTGTCGGAGGTGGTGTTCGACGTGGTCGAGCAGCGCTCCTCCGACGCGGTTCCCTTGATTGCTCGGGTGGACGCCGATGAAGTACAGGTTCCACATTCGATCGGAGAACGGTTCGGGTGCGAAGTACGCCGCGCCGATCACGGTTCGGTCCCTTGCCTCGTACACCATGAAATGATGGTCGTGCAGCGTCCCGTCGAGGACTCCCGTGACGACGTCGTCGACGAACGTTGCGCCGTCGGCGTCGAACATCTCCGTATCGATCGCAATGGTCTTGATCGCGGGGATGTCCGCGGGCTCCGCAGGTCTGATCGTCACGCCATCTCGTTTCCGCTACGACGACTCGCACGGTCGTCGACCATAGAGCACAACAAGGCCCGCCCGAGAGCGACGCCCCGGGCGTGGCTGAAGTGTTCGGGCCGAAGCGACGGGTGAGTACCGTCGCGTTGTGCATCGACGACGGCAGCCTCCGGCATGGGGCGGTGTCACACACGCGGCGACGAATGCCTCGGCGCGGGGAACCGTCGGCGTGTGCGCGGACGTCCAACGCTGCATGCGGATGATCTTCCACCGAGGACGATTCAGTCTCGCTGCGTGCGCTCTCGTGGGCGTCCTGGCTCTGACTTCGTGCGGCGACCCAACGTCAGGTGGGACCGCCGGCACAGCACCCGTGGGAAGCGATCCAGCCGCATCGGATTCGGGGTCCGAGACTTCGGCGCCGGAGTCGCCATCATCCTCGGCCGCGTCGACGGTGCTCATGCCGGCGACGACCGCAGAGCCGTCTCCATCGAGTACGGCCGAGGGAGACCAGCCGGTCGGCGTGGCAGAAGTGTTCGACGGCGTCGAGGCGTATCCGGCGTGCGGGAACGAGCCATTCACCTATCTGGGTGTGACGTGGTACCCGATCGCGTTTGTGGGTTCCGACCCGATCGATCCCCGGCTGCAGGACCGCCTGGAGCGCGTCCTCGGCGTCGAACGTGACATGCCGGAGACGCCTCGCGTCGGTAAATTCGCCCGTGTGCCAGCGCCTGGCCCTGGCGACGACGTTGGCACGCTCATCGTCTGGGAGGATGGCGTGGGCAGGTGGACGTCCGACAGTGGGGACTTGGACGTGTGGGTGAGCGTCGACGAGGTCACGTACAACTGGGTGTGCTGACGGCAGCGCAGATGCGTCACCGCACCCTGGGAGTTTCAGCCGGGAGGCAGTCCCATCGCTGCGGAGGGACGGATCACCGCTCGGCTTGTTCGAGATCGCTCGCGATGGAGAGAACCCATGCGCGACCCGCCGCAGACACAGGACGGGCTGGACCGCCGCGGCGCGCCGCGATCGCGGCTTCGACCAAGCCCGGTTCGATCTGAGCACTCAGGGCCCACCTGCCGCCATCGGTCTTCGAGCACAGACTTCCGTCGCTGACGAAGCGAAGGGCTCGGCACGCGTTGAGCACGGCGTAGGACTCCGAAGCCTTGCCCGCCGCCCATCTGAGCTCGGCGGCGAGATGAGCGACGATCGTCGCACGATCGATCTCTCCGACGACGTCGGTGGCCGGCGCTTCCATGGCAGTCCAGCCGCGCTGTCGCAGAACCGCGTAGTGCAGAACCAGGTCCGGGTCGCCGTCGCGGTCGCGGCCGTACACGATCTTGCGGTCGTCGGGTTGGTTCGTCACGTGGACCAGAAAGGGCCACGGTGCGCGTGGGACCATCGCTGCCGATCGGGTGACGACGGAGGCTTCGACGCCGACGGCAGGATTCGGGTCGCACGCGGCGAGTGCTGCGGCGATGGCGGTGATCGCGTCGTGCTCGATGTCGTCGTGAGTCACGATGAGGAGGTCGAGGTCGCTGGAACCGGCCATGAAGTCGCCGAGAACGGCTGAGCCGTGGACGTAGACGCCGACGAGTTCGCGGACGGCAACCTTCAGCAGGTTGTCGCGAAGACCATTTACGGGGGCCGCAACACGCGGATCAAGGCCAGCGATCATCGCCGGATTCCCTCAAAGGCGAGCTTCGAGGTTCGGTGGTACGACGACGAGGAGATCGCGCGGCTTGCGTCCATCTGGCGCACACCGGAGACCGATCCGTGCGTCATCCTCGACGGCCCGACACTCGAGGTGTGCTTCGAGGAAGTTCAGACGCCGCACCTGGTCGATCGATGCGCGGTAGCCGAGAGAACAGCCTGAAGCCGATTCGGGTAAGTCGACTTCGAGATCTCACCGCGTGCTCGTACGGCTGAACGTGACGTGGATCGTGCCGCTCTCGGCGACTTCGGACGTTGCCGAGTGGGTGAGTTCGAGACCGCGCAGCTCATCCCACAGCCGCTCGCCACGGCCGAGCAGGATCGGAGTGATGGCGACGTGCAGACGGTCGACCAAGCCCGCGCGGAGGAAGCTTCGGGCGGTGCTGATCCCTCCGCCGACGCGCACGTCGTGATCGCCTGCTGCGACGGTCGCCTCGGCGAGCACGTCCTCGAGGTCGGCGCGACGGAAGTGGAACGTCGTCCCACCGTTCATTTCGATCGCAGCACGTGGTTCTGTGTGCGTCAACACGAACACCGGCATACGGAATGGCGGCTCGTCACCCCACCACCCCTGCCAGGCGGGGTCATCCGGATGCGCGTGCAGGCCGAACATCCCCGCACCCATGATCTCCGCTCCGACGCCTTCGAAGTACGCCGCGGCATAGTCGTCGTCGACACCGGTCGTGCCCGCACCGGTGGTGTCGCCGAAGACCCGTTGTTGCATCGTGCGGGTAGCGACGTACGACTCGGTGAGCCGTCCCCAATCCTGGCCGAACGGTTCGTCAGGCGTCTGGTCGGTGGTCGTCCCGTAGCCATCGACAGACAGCATCAGATCAACTCGGACTCTGGTCATTGACGAACTCCTTGTGTGGGCATTCGAGTGCGGTGGATGCCGAGTCGATCGGCGGCTCCATTCGATCATCCCACTGCATCGTGCCCGAAGCCGCCTGCTCGGAACGATGCGCGAAGGAATGGCGGTCGTCGCGCGCGTGGGCGGCGCGCGCTACCGAGTGCTCTCCGTGCACGGCTTTGCCCGGTGATGTGCAGACCTGCGCCGCTCGGCTGTTTAGGCTCCCCTCGTGGGAGTCTTGACATTCAGTTTGAACCTCACCCTGGACGGCTGCGTCGACCATCAGGAGGGAATCGCCGACGACGAGTCACACGCCTTCTTCACCCGTCTCATGGACGAGGGCGGGGCGATGCTGTGGGGCCGCATCACCTACGAGATGATGGAGAGCTACTGGCCTGCGGTGGCTCGTGGCGAGGAGGAGGCGCCGCCAGCGATGCGCGAGTGGGCGGTCAAGCTGGAGGCCAAACCGAAGCACGTGGTGTCGTCGACGCGAAGTGACTATTCGTGGACCAACACTCACCACCTCTCCGGCGACCTGCACACGAGTGTGCAGAGGCTCAAGGATGCGACCCCTGCCGGTGTGCTCCTCGGTAGCGGGATGCTCGCGACCGAGTTGGACCGGCTGGATCTGATCGACGAGTACATGTTCCTCGTTCATCCCAGGATCGCCGGGCACGGCCCGATCTTGTACCAGGGTGGGCTGCCCAGTACGCGACGGCTCGAGCTGGTCTCGGCGATACCACTCCGCAGCGGCGCGGTCGCCATGCACTACCGGCGCGCTTGCTGACCTCAC
>JAYSLK010000221.1:0-2026 GCA_043725585.1 Actinomycetota bacterium | reverse complement strand
GGCGGCCTTCCTCAAGGCCGAGGTCGGTGACACCCTGCAGGTGGTGCTCGCCCGCGCCACCGACGCCCAAGTCGAGATCCCGCTCCACATCATCGCCCTGTTCGAACGCCTCCCCGGGTTCCCCGACGGAGCCGACGCCGTCATGGCAATCTCGGCCCACACCTCCGCTGTGTCGTCGAAGAACCCCGACTTCTTCCTCGCCAGGACCGAGCGCAACGACAACGCCGGACTGCGCACGGCAGTCGCGTCGCTCCAGGCCGACCCCGCGAGCGGCGAGTTCCGAATCGACACCCGAGCCACCACCCTCGCCAGAGACCAGTCGAGCCTCGCTGCGCTCAACATCGCCGGCCTCGTCCAGCTCGACTCCACGTTCTCCCTCGCCATGGCAGTGGTGACCATCGCGATCTTCGTCTTCGGCCTCCTCCTCCAGCGCCGCCGCGAATACATCACCCTCCGAGCGCAGGGACTCGAGCCATCCACCATCAGAAGACTCATCACCCTTGAAGCCGCCACCGTCGCAGTGGTCGGCGCTATCGCCGGAGTCATCGTCGGCGTGGTCATGGGCTCCTACTTCGTCGCTGTGCTCCGACCCTTGTTCGTCCTCGCTCCAAACTATGCCGTCCCCATCAACGGTGTCGCCCTCGCCGTCGGTCTGGTGCTCCTCGCCACTATCGCCTCGACCACCGCCGCCTCACGACTGGTCAACCGCCTTGAGCCCACCGAGCTCCTTCGCGACGAGTGACTGCAAACCGCAAGAATTGCCCCCAACCGAGGACGAACCACCAGGAGTCGACCTGACCGCCACCTGAAGCCGAGTGCCACATGGTCAGCTGCCGTTCAGCTTCGATGCGCGGAGGTCGCGCCCCGGATCTGCCTTGGTCATACT
The DNA here is from genome assembly GCA_043725585.1 of Actinomycetota bacterium. Lineage (GTDB taxonomy): Bacteria > Actinomycetota > Acidimicrobiia > Acidimicrobiales > Ilumatobacteraceae > VFMC01. The sequence goes on along the minus strand of JAYSLK010000221.1, from coordinate 1,140 downwards.
CACAGTGTGCTCGTCGCCGGATTTGGTGGACGCCGTCTCGGCGAACTGCTGGGCTTGCGTTGGGACTGCGTCGACTTCGACCGCCAACGAATCCAGGTCTCGGAGACGCTGGTCGACATCGAGGCACGCATCGACTTCGGGCCACCGAAGACCAGAGCCAGCTTCCGCTCGATCCCTGTGCCGTCGTTCGTCTGCGAGGCCCTCGCCGAGACCGGACCGCTCCTCACAGACGGACGAGACCTCGTCTTCACATCCCCCGAGGGCCAACCCATTCGACCCTCGCTGTTCCGGCGCCGCTTCTGGACGCCAGCCGTGCGCCGCGCCGGACTCGCCCCGCTGCGCATCCACGACCTCCGCCACACCGCCGTCTCACTCTGGATCGCCGAAGGAGCCCACCCCAAGCAGGTCGCCGCCCTCGCCGGCCACACATCGGTGTCCGTCGTCCTCGACCGCTACGGCCACCTCTACCCATCCCAACACGACGACCTCATCACTCGCACGGAACGCCGCAGCAATCCCGCCAGCGGCTGACCGTCGGGCGCGGAGCTCACCCGTGGAGGGCCAGATCACGCCCCTTGCACCGCGTTCCTGAGTCCCGCCCGTGTCGGTACGATTGAGCCATGGCTCGGCGCGTTGACGACTTCCACGATGATCAGGCGATCGAGATCGTCAACTCCAACGTCGACACCTCACCCGACGCCGTGGCTGCGTGGATTGCCGACCTCGAACGCGCCGACGACTGGATCGAGATCCCCACCACGGCGGCCGAATTGATCGACGAAGACCGCACCACACGCGCTTCGTGAGCGCCGTCGTCCTCGACGCGTCCGCAGGCGCAGGCGCAGGCGCAGAGATCGTGGTGCGATCATCGCTCGGCCGGCGCCTGCTCTCGCTGGCACCTCGGGATCGACAGTGGTGGGTGCCCGATCACTTCCACGTCGAGGCAGCTGGTGCCGTTCGGCGAATGCTGCTCCGCAACCTCATCAACGAGGCTCGTGCGACCTCGGCGATCGAGCGTCGCCTCACCCTCCCCGTGGTGGTCAGCCGCAGCCAACCGCTCATCTCCGAAGCATGGACCTCCGCAAGAACATCATCATCCATGACGCGGTCTATGTCGCCCTCGCTCGACACCTCGGCGCC
>JAYSLK010000220.1:0-4761 GCA_043725585.1 Actinomycetota bacterium | reverse complement strand
CACCGTCACGCCACGGGTGCCCGCATAGGCGATCGCCTGCTCCATCGTCGCAACACCGCTCCGAGGCGTGCCCGGATTGGTGCCCAGGCTGAGGTTGATGACCTTCGCACCGTTGTTCGCGGCATAGACGATCGCGGAGTAGATGGCGGACGAACTGAGTTGCCCATCTGGCGTCGCCACCTTCAGCGCCATCAGCTTCGCCTGCGGTGCAACACCCACCACCCCGGCGCCGTTGCGCGCCGCGGCGATGATCCCTGCCACATGCGTGCCGTGTGCAGCGCTGGCCGAACCCGACTGGGGGCGAGGGTCGTTGTCGTTCGCCCCGAAGTCCCACCCACGGCAGTCGTCGACGAACCCGTTGCGATCGTCGTCGGCTCCGTTGCCGCAGGTCTCGGCAGTGTTGAGCCAGATGTTCGACGCGAGATCGGGGTGGTCGATGTCGACGCCGCTGTCGACGACCGCCACGATCGTGCCGGCTCCTTGGCTGACGGTCCATGCCGCCTCCACGTTGGCGTCGGCGGCCGGCGTTCCCGACCAACCGCCTGCCTGCGCAGACGAGCCGGTGTTCTTCAACATCCACTGCTTGCCCTCATCGGGGTCGGTGGCGATGTCGAACAGGGTGTCGTCCTCCACCGACACCACACCCGGCACACGCAGCAGAGCATCGCGATCACCCGACACGACAGCGGCGATCACTCCAGGGGCGACGATCTCGGCCGACACCACACCCGGCAGGTCGACGATCACCTCGAGGATGTCCTCGTCCGATGGTGGGCTGGACGGTGGCCCGCTGGTCGGCACGTCCCCGTCGGCGTCATCGGATGCATCCGGTGTGGTCGTGGTCGGCGCAGTGGTCTCGGGTTCGTCGACCCCGATGGGTGCCGGAGCGACGGGTACCGGTGCGGTGGTCGTCGGAGCGGCGTCCTGGCCAGGAACCTCGATCAGTTGGCCAGGGATCATCACGTACCGACGGCCCGCCGCACCGACCACTCCGTCCACGTCTTGCACCAGAACGGCGAGCGGTTGGACGGCATATTTCGCCAAGAACTCGGCTTCGATCTGGGTGAGCACGAACGTCGTTCGGAGCGACGCATCCGGGACCGTCGCTGTCGTCGTGGTGCCATCGGAGTACACGACGACCACCTCGCGATCGGCGCGGTTCTGCCTGGTCGGCCGTGAACTCCCGAAGCTCGGGGACCCGACCCGCGTGGTTCGTTCCGGGGCGGTGGTCGGCTGCGACACCACGGTGCTGACGGGCAGTGTGTTTCCGGGTCCCGACGGCACCACCGTCGCGTCGGAAGCCTCGCCCAGTGACGTGTCGGCACCGGGCTTCACGATGGCCGGCGCTTCATCGGTGGTCTCGCGGTGCGCAATCGTCTCGTCGGGCGCAATCGTCTCGTCGGGCGCAATCGTCTCGTCGTGCGCAATCGTCTCGTCGGGCGCGGCGTCGCCATCGACCATGACCGTCGCGGCGTTCTCGGTGAGCACGACCACATGGTCGTAGCCGTCATCCCAGGTGGTCGGGGCCGACACGAGCTCCGGCTCCGGTCCGGTCGAGGGGACCGACTCGGCCGGCGTCTCGGCCGCAGGCTGGTCAGCGGCCCCTGCACACGCCGTTGCCAGCAGGACGAACGCGACCGCCAGTGGCGCGATCCGTCGCCCATCCATGGTGCTTCCCGCCTCGCCTGACTTCACCCGTACCTCGCGTCCGTGCGTTCGACACCCGATCGAGGTGTCCGAACGTCGACCGTCCCAGACACGTCCCTCGCCTGCCGTGACCTTGCACGAACGTTGACGATGCGCCCACCCAATGTCGATGCTCTGACGGAACCTTGACGGTCGTGCTCGTGCGGTCTTGACGACTCCGTCAGCCGCCGACGTCGAACACGCGCACGTGATCGACGATGAACGTCCTCGGCCCGGCATCCGCCTCGGTCGGCTCGCCGCCGAGCGTGCCACCGATCGCGAGGTTCAACATCAGGTGGAACGGTTGGTCGAACGGCCAGGTGGCAACCTGGTCACGGTTCACCCGATGGTACGGGCGATCGTCCACGAACCAGACGATCGAGTCGGTGCGCCATTCGACCGCATAGACGTGGAAGTCGGAGACGTTGTCCACCATCGTGCCGCCCACCAGGGCCGAGCCACCGGAGTAGCCCGGGCCGTGCAGTGCACCATGCACCTCGTTGCCCGAGCGACCCACATGTTCGAGGATGTCGATCTCGCCGCTCGCGGGCCACCCCACCGCCGGGCGGTTCGTTCCTAACATCCAGAACGCGGGCCACGTTGCGTCACCGCCGGGGAGTGCGGCCCGAACCTCGATCCGACCGTACTGTTGAGCGAACAGGCCTTCGGTGGTGAGCCGTGACGACACGAACCTGCATGGGCCGTACCAACACGTGAGCGGCGTGTCGGCCGCGGTCGGCTCGCTGGTGATGAGCAGACGACCAACTCCGTCGAGCCGAGCGTGTGACTCGTCGGCGAACTCGAGTTGAGCGTTGCCCCAGCCGTGCCCACCGATCTCGAATCGCCACCGGCTGGGTTCGGGCACACGGCCTGCCTCACCATCGAACTCGTCAGCCCACACCAGCACCGGAGCCGGGATCGTGGTCGTCGTGCTGGTGCTCGTGCTGGTGCTCGGGCTGGCGCTTGTGCTGGCGCTTGTGCTCGCGGTGGTCGTGGCGTCCGTCGTCGGCACCGGCGTGGAGTCGGCACGACCGGTCGACCGCGAAGGGGCATCCATCTCGACGGCGGAGCGCGAAGGAGCACTCACGTCAGCCGATGGGAGCCACGGCCGCGCGGCCAACGCGACCAGCGCTCCGACGAGCGCAGCCACCACCGCGACACCGACCATCGCGAGACCACCGTTCTGCACAGAACCGTGCTCAGCGGCACCGGTCTCCGCAGAGCCGGTGCTCGTGAGCGAACCGCGGCGACGAGGACGCACCGCGCCCATCAGCCGACATCGGGGTCCGCACCCGATGCCGCAGCGGCACCGACACCATCGTCGACCGTGCCAGCCGCGACCGTGCCAGCCGCGAGTTCGTCGAGCGCGGGATACAGGAACGCATCGAGATCGTCGGCGATGCGATCCACGCCGTAGAACGGTACGTCGAACCGCACTGCCACCACCAGGTCGCGATCCGGCAGATACAGCAAGCGGGTGTCGCCGCCGTCATGGAACACGTAGGCATACGGCGCGGGTTTCTCCGCAGTGGGTTGGCCGCACGGACAGAGTCGCCACGCGCCCAGGCCACCGTTCGGACTGAACTCGGTTCCGCCCCAGATCATCTCCTTGGTCATGTCGGGCGGCAGCACCACCTGGCGCCGAACAAGAGCGTCGTACCACCGCAACAGATCGTCGAGCGTGGTCACCACTCCGCTGCTCGCGAATCCCACGAAGCCGTCGCGGGTGTTGTCGACCAGTTCGGTGTCGTCGAGTCCGAGTGGCACGAACAGACGGTCTTCGAGCGCGGTCGCGAGGCGTTCGCCCGTCACTTGTTCGATCAAGAGCCCGACGACGAAGTAGTTCGTCGCGGCGTAGTCGGCCGTCCGGTTGCGTGGATCGCTCGCCGGCCATGCCGTCAACACCGCCTCCAGCGGCGACATCACCGCCTCACGTTCGTACCCCGGCGCAAGGCGATAGTCGATGAGCCCGCTCGCGTGTGCCAGCAACCGACGCAACGTCTCGCCATCGGTCAACTCGAGCGGCAGACCCTCGATGGGTGGCAACGGCTCGTCGAGTGTGAGGACACCTTCGTGCACCATTTGCAGCGCCACCGCGGCGACCATCGTCTTGGTGATGCTCAACGCCTCGAACTGCTCGTCCCCGTCGATGGTGGGCGACGCCCCGTGCACCTCGCGTCGGAACGTACCCGTCGAGCCGTCGTACACCGACACGACAGCCATCGTGACGTTGTGTTCGACCAACCACACATCCGCAGCCCCGTCGGGCGAAGGTGCGACGGAGGAGTCCGTGGAAGCGGCCTCGGCCCGTGCCACGCCGACTGCAGGTCGAGCAGACGGAGCGGGCGGGCCGAGCACGTCCACCGTCGCAGGGAACAGCGACGGCTGAGCGGTGACCACGGCGAGCACCACCACCCATGGCGCGAGCAGCATCGGTGCCCGCCATCGCGGCGCCACGCGCCCTTCGGCCGGCGTCGACTGCTGACGTGCTCGGCGGCGGGCCCCGATCGACTCGAAGGGATGGGTCGCCGTGACCAGCGAGATGAGCAAGGCGGTGAACACCATCACGAAGATCGCTGAGCCTGTCAATCCGGACGGGGGGCCGACGAGTGCGTACGTCACGCAGATCGCGAGCGAGTGCCAGAGGTACACCGTCATCGACCGATCGGTCACCCACCGCAGCACGCGAGTGACGGCAGCGATCGAACCGAAGTGCCGCAGCGGCTCTTCGAACAGCGCGATCACCAGCAGCCAACACATCCCCACGAGCGCCATCGTCACGTTCGAGTTGTTCACCACCATGTCGGTGGGAGGTGCGACCCAGGTGGCGAACGCCGTGACCGCGACGCATGCGACCAGCAGTTGCACCCGTTCGATGCGAGCGATCTCCCAACGCCGGTGATGGATGGCCGCGCCCAATCCGAAGAACCCCCCGAAGCACACCAGGTCACCGACGCCGCGCCACATCGCGGTGCCCATCTCGGTCGACTGATGAGCGAGGGCCATGTCGACGCCGATCAGCGCAGCCACCCACATCGCAGCCCACACGGCTCGAGACGCGCGAGGCGCGACCTT
>JAYSLK010000219.1:0-2902 GCA_043725585.1 Actinomycetota bacterium | reverse complement strand
GAAGGACATGATCGTCACCGGCGGCGAGAACGTGTACTCCGCCGAGGTCGAGAACTCCATCTCGGGTCACCCGGCCGTGCTGCAAGTGGCCGTGATCGGTATCCCGAGCGACCAGTGGGGCGAGGAGGTGCATGCGATCGTGGTGCTGCGAGAGGGCATGCAGGCCACGGAAGCTGACATCGTCGCACGATCGAGGGAGCTCATCGCCGGGTACAAGGTGCCGAAATCGGTGTCGTTCCGTACCGATCCGCTGCCGTTGTCGGGCGCGATGAAGGTGCTCAAGCGCGACCTGCGGGCCCCGTTCTGGGAAGGGCAGACCCGCAACATCGGTTGACATCGGCCATCTGCCGGGCCATGTGGTCGGTCGTTGCGTCATCGTCTAGGTTGGCCGTTTAGATCCTGCTCGGATCGAAACGGCCAACCTTCGAAAGCGAGTCTGTGTGTCCAGCGAACGCGAGATCATGACCTGGGAGATCTTCGGCGAAGCCTCCCGCGAGCTGGCGCAGGTCGTTGCTGACGACTACGAGCCGGACATGATCCTGTCGATCGCACGCGGTGGGCTCCTGATCGGTGGAGCCCTGGGCTACGCACTGAGCGTGAAGAACGTCTACACCATGAACGTCGAGTTCTACACAGGCGTCGACGAGCGCCTCGAAGTGCCGCGGATCCTGCCGCCGGCGCCCGATTTCGTCGATGCGCGGCACTTCAAGATCCTCATCGCAGACGACGTGGCCGACACCGGCCACACGTTGCGCAGCGTGCTCGACTTCTGCGGCGGCAAGGTGGCAGAGGTGCGCACCGCATGCCTGTACGAGAAGAGCCACTCGGTCGTGAAGTGCGACTACGTGTGGAAGAAGACCGACCAGTGGATCAACTTCCCGTGGAGCGACAAGGATCCGGTCGCCAAGCGCGACTGGTCCGTCAAGGACGCCTGACCCCAACCACGGTTCGCGATGAGAGATGAGTGCCGCTGGCACCATCATCTCTCATCACGGTGTGGGTTGGGTGTTCGTTCAGGGGGTGGCGGACTGCAGCCGGGCGAGCAGCCGGGCCTTGGGCACGATGCCGAGCAGTTTGCCTCCGCGCCACACGGTCACGAACGGGGCTGCGGGGTTGAGCCGCGACAAGACGTCGGCCAGTTCTTCGTCGGGATCGGCCTTGGCCAGCTTGGCGAACGGCACCATCAGCTGCGTCAGGGCGACGTACGGGCGTCGTTCTTCGGGAACGGCACGCAACTGGTCCTCGCTGACGATGCCGGCCAGCGTGCCGTCGGCACCGGTGACCGCCACCACACCCGCCCCACCGAGGCGGGCTCGTTGCCACCACATCGTGTCGGCATCGGTACCGGTGGGTGCCTCAGCGACCCCGAACCACGTGAGGTCACCGACACGAGTGCCGCTGAGACGTTCGGCCACGTCGGTCGCCATCATCTCCGCCTTGGCGTTGAGAGCGATGAAGATCCCGGTGAGCACCAGCAACAGACCGGCCTGGCCGTTGAACACCATGACCGCGCCCACACCTGCGATCGAGAAACCGACCGCCTTGCCTGCGTTGCAGGCCTCCCGTGCAGCGCGGAAGCGGTCGCCGTGGCGACTCCAGCGATAGGCCTTCAGGATGCGGCCCCCGTCGAGCGGCGATCCGGGGAGGAGGTTGAACACGCCGAGGAGGAGGTTGATCACACCCAACCAGCCGAGGATGCCCAGCGCGGTGCCGTCGATCCCCAACGCGCTGGAGCCGAACATCGCGCCGATCGAGACGCCACCGATCGCCAGGCTCGTCAGCGGGCCGGCGGCAGCGATTCGGCCCTCGGCCCGGGCGGTCGGGGCCTCTCGGTCGAGTTGGGCCACACCACCCATGGCCCAGAGTTGGATCGAGCGCGTGCCCACTCCGTAACGACGCGCGGCGAGCGCGTGCGCCACTTCGTGCGCGGTGATCGATGCGAGGAACGCGACGAGTGCGATGGCGGCGCCAATGGCGCCATACTCGGCGGCGAGGTTCGATCCGAACACCACGGCGACGAGCAGCACGCTCCAGTGGATTTGGAACGGAACGCCGAACAGCTTTCCGAGGGAGAGCGAGCCTGACGAGAACATATGACGAGTCCTTTCGACACAGAACAGCGAAATGCTGTCCGGTGCCTCTGGTCTCACCCGCCCTTGCGAGCCTCGACGGCCGGAGCTATTGCCCGTGTTGACGAACGTCGAATGATGTGGGGTTACTCCCCGTCGGCGTTTCCCACATTACGTCACCGATGGCGCTCGCGTGCGGTCAGGTGACGCGAAGCACAGTGAGCGCAGCGTTGCGACCGCTGGCACCCCAGACGCCAGCACCGGGGAAGGTGGCTGCTCCCGTGAGGAACAAGCCACGCACGGGCGTCTCGTACCGAGTGAGCTCCGGTTGCTTGTTGAGCAGCGCCGCCAGCGGTCCGCCCGAGAAGCTGGTCGCATGGCCCGCCGGCAGGTGGAACTCCGCCTCGTAGCGATCGGGGGTCATCGCGCGCCAGTCCCCGAGGCCGTCGAGGAAGCCCGGCTCGGCGATGGATGCGAGCTGTTCGAGCCAGCGCTTCGGCTTGTCGCTGCCGGGCCACCCTCCCGGCACTCGGTACGGCGTGTAGAGGCACTCCAGACTCAACACGTGCTGCTTCTGGCCGGAGCGCGCAGCTGGCGCCATCGACGGGTCGAGCACCGTCGGCACGTTCAGGAACATGCCCGGTCGCTCGAGCACCCCGCCGGATGCCATCATCTGGAAGCCACGATGCATCTCGGCGAGCGACGGGGCGATGATGACGGTGCCCGTGAGCGGATCAGGCTGGTCGGGCAGGTGCGACATCGCCCGCAGGCGGGGAAGCGTCGACACCATCGCATCGATCTTCGACTCGTAGCCCTCGTGGTGTGGCGTCCGC